>CAMOZS010000006.1 GCA_946631075.1 uncultured Bacillota bacterium
GAAGGAAGTCGAGATCGTCCAGTCCCTGGCCAAGTGGAAGAGAATGGCTCTGGGACGGTACGGATTCAAGCCCGGGACCGGTCTTTATACTGACATGAACGCCATCCGACGCGATGAGGAACTGGACAACCTTCACTCCATCTACGTCGATCAGTGGGACTGGGAGAAGGTCATCCGCAAGGAGGACCGGACCACGGAATATCTCCACCGGACGGTAGTGACCCTCTACAACGCCCTGAAGAATCTGAACGATTTCGTCAACCGGCACTACAACGAGCTGAGGACCGATCTGCCCAACGAGATCTTCTTCATCACCTCCCAGGAGCTGGAGGACATGTATCCGGACCTGGACGCCAAAGGCAGGGAGGACGCCATTACGAAAGAAAAGAGGGCGGTCTTCATCGAGAAGATCGGCGGAGCCCTTAAGTCAGGGGAAAAGCACGACGGCAGAGCGCCGGACTACGATGACTGGGAGCTGAACGGAGACATCATCCTCTGGAACGATGTCCTGGAAAGATCCTTCGAGATCTCCTCCATGGGGATCCGGGTCGATGAAGAGGCCATGGACCGGCAGCTTTCGATCGCCGGGGCTGACGACCGGCGGGATATGGAGTTCCACAGGATGATCCTGAACAAGGAACTGCCCTACACCATCGGAGGAGGGATCGGGCAGAGCAGGCTCTGCATGTATTTCCTCCGCAAGGCCCACATCGGGGAAGTACAGGCGTCGATCTGGCCGGATGAGATGATCCGGACCTGTGCGGAGAACGACATCTTCCTGCTATGATGTATGCGGACCTTGTGATCGACAACAAGACAGATCATACAGACCAGCTTTACACCTATGCCTGCGGGGATCTGGACGTGAAATGCGGCGACAAGGTGTATGTCCCTTTCGCCCGCAGCAAAAATCTGCGGGAAGGATATGTCCTGGCCGTATCGGACCAGGTCGATGAGAAGCTGAAAAACAGGCTTCGTTCCATCGATCACGTGGACGAGGAGATATCCCTCACCGAAGAGATGGTCCGCACGGCGGTATGGATGCGGGGCAGATACGTCTGCCGCTACATCGACGCCCTGCGCTGTTTCACTCCGGTGGGACACAAGCGGGTCCGAAGACAGGCCGCTTCCGAGGAAGAGGTCCTGGGGGTCGGATTCGCCGAGGAAGAGGGAGAAGAGATCCTGAAGCTCACCAGGGAGCAGACCGAGGCCCTGGACCAGATCTCGGAGGCCATCGATCAGGGAAGGCACAGCCGTTTCCTGCTCTACGGCGTGACCGGATCCGGCAAGACTGAGGTCTACATCCGGTCCTGCCGGAAGGCTCTTGAAAAGGGACGGTCCGCCATCATCCTGGTTCCGGAGATCTCTCTGACGCCTCAGATCATCGACCGGTTCGCCGCCGTGTTCGGTGAAGAGGAGATCGCGGTCATCCATTCCCGGCTGACCGCCGTCAAACGGTATGAACAGTGGCAGAGGATCCGGTCGGGAAAGGTGAGGATCGTGATCGGAGCACGGTCGGCGGTCTTCGCGCCCCTGAAGGATCTGGGGCTGATCGTCATCGATGAGGAGCACGAAGCGACCTATAAGTCCGACTCCACACCGAAGTACGATACCATAGAGGTGGCCATCAAGAGACTTTCGGACCGGGATCATCAGGGCGTGCTCCTGATGGGGAGCGCCACCCCTTCCATCGCAAGCTTCGGCCGGGCAAGGGAGGGGATCTACAGGATCCTGCCCATGCGCAGCCGATATAACGAAGTGGAGCTTCCCCAGGTCAGCGTAGTCGATATGAGACGGGAACTGGCGGACGGGAACCGGTCCGTCCTGAGCAGGCAGCTGGTCGGGGAAATGGAAGCCCAGCTGGACGCGGGACGGCAGGTCATGCTCCTGCAGAACCGGAGGGGCTATTCCACTTTCGTCTCCTGCAGGGAGTGCGGTCATGTGGCATCCTGTCCAAGCTGCGGCCTGTCGCTGACCTATCACCGGGCAGGGCAGAAGCTGTCATGCCACTACTGCGGATATGAGCAGGAGGTCCCGGAGATCTGCCCGGACTGCGGCAGCCGCCACATCCGCTTTTTCGGAAGCGGAACGGAGAAGATCGAGGAGACGGTGCAGGAATTTTTCCCGGGAAGGACCGTCGACCGGATCGATCTGGACTCTGTCCGCCGCAAGGGGGAACTGACCCGGCGGCTCAGAGCCTTCGGAAGCGGCAGGACCGATATACTGATCGGGACCCAGATGATCGCCAAGGGACTGGACTTCAAGAATGTGGGCATGGTCGGGATCATCGCGGCCGACCTGACCCTGAACATCCCGGACTACAGGTCTCCGGAGAGGGCCTTCCAGCTGATCACCCAGGCAGCCGGCAGGGCAGGCCGGGGCGAGACCAAAGGCAGGGTCATCATCCAGACCTACTCCCCGGATCATTACGCCATCGGTTTTTCCGCGGCCCAGGATTATGACGGTTTTTTCGAAGAGGAACTGGCCTTCCGCAAACTGATGGATTATCCGCCCTTCGGCGATATGATCCAGGTCCTGTTCACGGCGGACAGTTTCGAGACCGCCTCTGCCGGGGCCGGGTCCTGGCATGACCGGCTGTGCTCCATGATGCCGCCCGAAGAGAGAAGAAACGTACTGATGCCCCAGCAGGCATATATGGGGAAGATCCGGGACACCTACCGCTTTTCGCTGGTGATCCGCTGCCCCAAGGGAAAAAGAAAAGAATATTCAGAGATGCTCCGCATCCTGAAGGAGGAGGATGTCCGCACCAGAGCCGCGTACCTGGCGGTGGTGGACATCAACCCATACAGCTTCGCGTAAGGAGGAAAGAATGGCTTTAAGAACAATCGTGACAGAAGGAGATCCCATACTCCGCAAAAAATGCAGGGAGGTCGATGAGGTGACCGACCGGATCCGTATGATCCTGGACGACATGGTGGATACCATGAGGGAGGCGGACGGTGTAGGACTGGCTGCTCCCCAGGTGGGCATCATGCGCCGGATGTTCGTGGCAGAGCCCCAGCCGGAGGAGGTCTATTACTTCGTCAATCCCCAGATCATCTCTCAGGAAGGTGAAGAGGAAGCGGACGAGGGATGCCTTTCCGTTCCGGAAATGGTCGGGACCGTTGTCCGGCCGACGAAGATCACCATCCGGGGTCTTGACCGGGAGGGAAAAGAGCAGGAGTATGAGTTCGAGGGATTCCACGCCAGAGTGATGTGCCATGAATACGATCATCTGGACGGCATCCTGTATCCGGACAAAGCAACGAAGATGTACCGGGTCGATCCGGACGCCCAGCAGGAGGAAGCAGAATAATCATGAGAATCGTCTATATGGGAACACCGGATTTCGCGGTGCCGGCTCTGCAGGCTCTGCACGATGCCGGTCATGAGCTGGCGGCGGTCGTGACCCGTCCGGACGCCAAAGCGAACCGGGGAAACAAGATCCACTTCTCTCCGGTCAAGGAAAAGGCTCTGGAGCTGGGGATCCCGGTCCTGCAGCCGGCAAAGCTGCGGGGAAACGAGGAGATACTGGGCGAGCTGGCCCGGATCGCGCCGGACGTGATCGTCGTCGCGGCCTACGGAAGGATCCTGCCCAAGGAGATCCTGGACCTGCCCGCCAGGGGATGCCTGAACATCCATGGCTCCCTTCTGCCCAGATTCCGGGGAGCGGCGCCGATCCAGGCAGCCCTGCTGGCCGGAGATGAGGTGACCGGCATCACCATCATGCAGATGGGCGAGGGCCTGGACACCGGAGACATGCTCCTCAAGGGGAGCACGTCGGCGGCCGGAAAGACCTGCGGCCAGATGCACCTGGAACTGGCCCAGATGGGCGGGGAGCTGATCACAGAGGCCCTGGACCATCTGGACGAGCTGGTCCCGGAGAAGCAGGATGATGCCCTGGCTACCTATGCTCCCATGATCTCAAAGAAGGACGGGCTGGTGGATTTCAATAAGAGCCCGGAGGAGATCGAGCGGCAGATGCGGGCCTTTGATCCCTGGCCGGGAACCTATACCTTCTATCAGGGTAACATGATGAAATTCTGGCAGGGATGCTCCCTTGAGCAGGAGACCGACCAGGCGCCGGGAACGGTCCTGGCGGCAGGTCCGGAGGGGATCGATATCGCCTGTGGAGGCCGGATCCTGAGAGTCACCCAGCTGCAGATGCCGGGCAAGAAGAGGACCGAAGTGAAGGAATATTTAAAGGGCAATTCCATTGAAATCAGAACGGTTTTAGGATAGAATAACACATAAGATGGTAACCTATGCACATTTATATGTTTTAAGGGAGTAAAACAGATGGATATCAACAGAAAAACTGCGTATAACACACTCATGGACGTTGAATCGAAGAAGGCCTATTCTAATCTGGCTCTGAATCATCAGATCAAGGTCGGTAAACCGAATTCCCCAGCTTTTGTGCGGGAACTGGTCTACGGCGTCCTGGAACGGAAGCTGACCCTGGACTACTATCTGGACCAGCTGGTCGTTGACGGGATCGACAGCCTGCGCAAACAGGAGCTTACCATCCTGCGCATGGGCCTTTATCAGCTGGGTTATATGGATTCTGTGCCGGAATACGCCGGCGTCAGTGAGAGCGTTGCTCTGGCCAAGAAATACTGCAAGAGCAAGGCCGGACTCGTCAACGGTGTTCTGAGAGAGTACCTGAACCGCCGGATCCGGATGCGGCTGCCCGACCGCAATGAGGATGAGATCCGATATCTGTCGATCAAATATTCCTACGCGCCATGGATCATCGAGAAATGGCTCAAGTATTACAAGATGGAATTTGTGGAGCAGCTGCTGGAGGCGGGCAACCAGAGACCTCCGATGACCATCCGTCTCAACTGGCTCAAGATCATCAAGAAAGACCTGATCGAACAGCTGGAGGACAGAGGTTTCGAGGTCGAAGAAGGCAAGCTGTGCCAGAACGCCCTGATCGTTAAGGGAGGAAGACTCCTGGAGACAGAGCATTACAAGATGGGACTGTTTACTCCCCAGGACGAAAGCTCCATGCTGGTGGCGGAGAAGCTGAATCCCCAGCACGGAGAGCTGATCATGGATGTCTGCGCGGCGCCGGGCGGCAAGACGACTGCCATCGCCGAGCGCATGAACAATACAGGCAAGATCATCGCGGGAGATATCTACAGAAGAAGACTGGACCAGGTGGACCGGGAAGCCAAAAGGCTGGGGATCCTGAACATCCAGACCCAGGCATGGGACGCGACCCGTGTCGACTCGGCCTATATCGAGAAGGCGGACCGGGTACTGGTGGATGCTCCCTGCTCGGGCCTGGGCGTGGTCAGAAGGAAGCCGGAGATCAAGTACAAGGAAGAGACCAGCGAGATCGAGCTCCTGCCCAAGAAGCAGCTGGCCATCCTTTCGGCATCCTCGGAATACGTCAAACCCAACGGCACTCTCGTTTACAGCACCTGCACCATCAATCCGGAGGAAAACGAGAAGGTCGTCAATGCATTCCTCAAAAAATATCCCTGGTTCCGCAAGGAAGAGCGCACACTGCTCCTGCCCAACGTTAACGGAACAGATGGTTTCTTTATCTGCGTGATGAAGAGACTGGGATTATATGATTAAGAGATCTAGAGATTAAAAGGGAGAGGTCCAATTACACATGGCTCAGATAGGATTCAAAAGTAACAAAGGAGTTGTCAGAAAGAATAACGAGGACGCCTGCTTCGTCATTCCCGGAAGCAATGTCTACATCGTGGCGGACGGGGTCGGCGGCAACAATTCCGGTGAAGTCGCCAGCCGTACGGCTGTCGAGAATATCGCCGGATTCGTCAATGACAACGATATCCGTTCCAACACCACACCGGATGAGATCTTCGGCTTTATGACAGAGGCCATTGCCTGCGCCAACACGGCCATCTACACCATGGGGGCGGATCAGAGCAGATACAAGGGAATGGCTACGACGGTCGTTATGGCCTACCTCTATCACGGGGACGGCTACATCGTCAATCTCGGAGACAGCAGAGCCTATGTCTTCCGTGATAATGAGATCCGCCGCATCACCAAAGACCATACCTATGTCAATGAACTCATCGACAAAGGGGTGATCACCGAGGATGAAGCGGAGGTCCATAAGCAGAAGAACGTCATCACCAGAGCCCTTGGCGCTGAGCCTGACGCGGAACCGGATTTCTACAAAGTACCCCTGAACAGCGGAGATATCCTGCTCCTTTGCACCGACGGCCTGTACGGGGAGGTCGGTGAGGCCAGGATGACCCAGATCCTGAACGAAGGGAAAAATATGAACGACACCTGTGCAGCTCTCGTGGACGCGGCGCTCCAGTCCGGCGGACGGGATAATATCACAGTAGTATGTGTCAGAATATAGCGACTGGAGGAGAAGATGAGCAAAGTACTGGCAGGCAGATATGAACTGCTCGAGCGGATCGGCGAAGGCGGTATGTCCGTTGTCTACAAGGCCAAGGACAAACTCCTGAACCGGTTTGTCGCGATCAAGATCCTGAAACCGGAATTTATCGGAGACCATAAATTCATAGACAGTTTCCGCCGCGAGTCACAGGCGGCGGCGAGTATGTCCCATCCCAACATCGTCAACATCTACGATGTCGGCAAGGAGGGCAATATCCATTACATCGTCATGGAGCTGATCGAAGGCCGGGCGCTGTCGGATGTGATCAAGGAGCAGGGGCCCATGCCCTACCCGAGGGTGATCTCGATCTCCAAGCAGATCGCGGCGGCCCTGTCCTTCGCCCACAAGAACCACATCATCCACAGGGATGTGAAACCCCACAACATCATGATGACCCCCAACGGAACGGCCAAGATCACCGACTTCGGTATCGCCAAGGCGGTCAACGCCGCGACCATCGTCGACGCCACCGACGGGATCATCGGCTCCGTGCACTATTTCTCGCCGGAGCAGGCCAGAGGCGGATATGTCGATGAGAAATCCGATATCTACTCTCTGGGTATCGTCATGTATGAGATGCTGACCGGCAATGTTCCCTTTGACGGTGATAACCCGGTCAACATAGCCCTCATGCACATCAACGGGGAGATGACGCCGCCCTCGGAGCTGGTGTCAGGCATCCCGCCGGCCCTGGAACACATCGTCATGAAGTGTACCGACAAGTATCCGGTCAACCGATACGCCTCGGCGGATGAGCTGATCGAGGCCCTCAACAATCTGGAATTCATCGGCAGCGTGGTCGGCAACTCCGTCCTGATGGGTCAGGAGCAAAGGCCGGTCCGTCCCAGCGGACCCATCGCCGAGACCGACTACAACGACGGAACAGAAGAAGGCCTGGAGCGGCCCAAGAAGAAAAAGAAAAAGTCAGGAAGCAAGAAACCCCTGATCATCGTCGCCTCCATCGTAGCAGCATTGGTCGTAGCCTTCGGCATATGCTACGCTCTGGGGATGTTCGGCGGTAAGGATACTGAGGCTCCCGACTTCACCGGACTGACGGTGAAGGAGGCGGAGCAGCTGGCGGAGGAGAATGATCTGAAGATCAAGGAAGGCGATCCCATCGTCAATGAGGATGTGGAGCCGGGAATAATCGTCAGTCAGGATCCTGTGGCGGGCACGACGGTCAAGACCAAGACCGCCATCACCGTCTTCGTCAGCGCGGGGCCGGGTGACGGAGAAGTACCGGACGTCCTGGGCCAGGACGAGGAGACCGCCCGTGACCTGATCGAAGGAGCCGGATTTGAGTGCAAGGTGACTTCCCAGGCCAGCGAGAAGACGGAAGGGACCATCATCAGTCAGGACCCGTCCGGAGGCTCCAAGGCCGAAAAAGGGTCCACCGTCAACCTGGTGGCCAGCGACGGATCCCTGTCCAGAGCTACCATGCCCTACCTGAAGGGAAAGACGATCGGGGAGGCCCAGTCGCTGCTGGAGAGCGCCGGACTGAAGCTGGGAAGCGTAGATTACGTGTACAGCGACAGTTATGCTGAAGGCGAAGTCATGTGGCAGCAGTACGACGCCGAGTCAAAACTGGATAAGAACACATCTGTCAATCTGCAGGTCAGCAAGGGTCCGAAGCCGACCCAGCCTCCGACCCAGGCTACGACGGAGGAGACGGAGGAGACCGATCCTACGGAAATAGAAGAGGAGGATTGATGCAGGGACGGATCATGAAAGGAATCGCCGGATTTTATTTCGTAAAATCCGGCGAAACAATATACAGGTGTAAGGCCAGGGGGATCTTCAAGAAACAGGACATCAAACCGGCCGTAGGGGACCTGGTGGAATTCGAGATCATCGAAGGAAACGATGACAATCTGATCACGGATATCCTGCCGAGGAGGAACAGCTTCATCCGGCCTTTCGTCGCCAACGTGGACTGTTTCCTCGTGGTGACCGCGGTCCTGCGGCCCGCGCCGGTCCAGGAGCTGGTGGATAAGCTGCTGATCATGGCGGAGCACGCCGGAACGGAAGCCATCCTCTGCGTCAACAAGTGCGACCTGGCGGCGGACCAGAAACGGAGCTCCGGCCGCAAAGCCGCGGCCAGTCTGGAGATGCTCCGGCGGATCTATGAACCGGTGTATCCGGTCGTCCTGCTGAGCCAGGATGATCCGGCCGGATATGAGAGGATAACCGAACTGATCCACGGCAAAACAGCAGCCCTGGCAGGGGCTTCCGGAGTCGGTAAGTCGACCATCCTCAACCATCTGCTCAGGAATGAGCTGATGGAGACCGGGGCGGTCAGCGAGAAGTCCCAGAGGGGCAGGCACACCACAAGGCATGCCCAGCTCTTTTCGCTGGATGAGGAGGGGACGGCGGTCTTTGACACGCCCGGATTCACTTCCTTCGCCCTGACCGGCCTGGAACCGGAGGAACTTCCCCACCTGTTCCCGGAGATCGAGGCCCATCTGGGCTCCTGCAGGTATGATGACTGCAGACATATGGCCGAGCCGGGATGCGGGGTCAAACTGGCCCTGGACCAGGGACAGATCAGCCGGGAAAGGTACGATTCCTACCTGGCCATGGTCAGAGAACTGGATGAAGAAAAGAAATACTGAGTAAGAGAAAGCTGGAGGAACAGACTATGATACAACTGGCACCATCGATCCTTTCCGCGGATTTTTCACAGCTGGGACAGCAGGTCTCCTGCATCGAAGAAGGCGGGGCCCATCTGATCCATGTGGACGTCATGGACGGGCATTTCGTCCCCAACATCAGTTTCGGGGCAGCGGTCATGAAGAGCCTGACCGGCAAGACCGCTCTTCCCTTTGACGTGCACCTGATGATCGAGCACCCGGATGATTACATCGAAGACTTCATCACGCCCCAGACGGAGTACATCACCGTCCACCAGGAAGCCTGCGTCCACCTGCACAGGACCCTGCAGCACATCAGGGCGGCCGGCGCAAAGGCTGGCGTTTCCATCAATCCGGCAACTCCCCTCTGCATGCTGGAGGAGGTGCTGGAGGTAGCCGATCTGATCCTGATCATGTCGGTGAACCCGGGATTCGGGGGACAGAAGATGATCCCGGCCTGCCTGGGCAAGATCGAGCAGCTGAAGAGGATCAGAGAAGAAAAAGGTCTGGACTTTCAGATCGAGATCGACGGGGGCGTGAACCTGGATAACATCGGCCGCGTCGCTCAGGCAGGCACCGACATCATCGTCGCCGGATCTGCCGCTTTCGGAGCTGAAGATATCCCCGGGAGGGTCAGGGACCTGATCAGCCGCGCGGGGATAAACGGATAAACAGGAGGTCATTATGAGAGTATTGCTGGATGGTATGGGCGGCGACAACGCGCCCCAGGAAATCGTCAAGGGAGCGGTACAGGCGATCGATCAGATCGAGGATGAGATCGTCATCATAGGAAGCGAGAGCGCGATCCGCAAGGAACTCAAGCGCTGCAAATACAAAGGCGACCGGATCTCGGTGGTAGACGCCCCGGAAGAGATCACCATGCATGACAGCCCGGTGAGGGCCATCCGTGAGAAGAAGAATTCCTCCATGGTGAGAGGACTGACCATGCTCAGGGACGGCGAAGGGGACCTGTTCGTTTCCGCCGGAAACACGGGCGCTCTGATCGTGGGAGCAAGGCTCCTTCTTGGCCGGATCCGCGGGATCGACCGGCCGGCTCTGGCATCCATCTATCCGGATATGGAGACCATGCAGCCATGCCTGCTGGTCGACGCGGGAGCCAGCGCCGAGTCCAAAGCCCAGAACCTGCTGGAATACGGCCTCATGGGCAGCATCTTTATCGAGAAGGTCTGGGGCAGGGAGAATCCCCGGGTCGGTCTGGTCAACCTGGGTGTAGAGGAGTCCAAGGGGACCAGCGTGACCAAGGACGCCTATCAGAGACTGGCCCAGGCCAACCTGAACTTCGTCGGCAACGTGGAAGCCAGAGAGGTACCGAAGGGAGCCTGCGATGTCATCGTCTGCGACGGGTTCGTGGGCAACGTCATCCTCAAGCTGACCGAGGGCGTATCCCTGACCATCTTCAAGCTGGTCAAGAACGCCATCATGGAGAACCTCAGGAGCAAGATCGGCGGGGTCTTCATCAAGGGTCAGCTGATGAAGCTGAAGAATGAATTTGATTATGAAGAGTACGGCGGGGCGCCGGTCCTGGGAGTCAACGGACCGGTCATGAAGATGCACGGTTCGTCCACGGCGACCGCGGTCAAGAACGCCGTCATCCGGGGCATCCCCTACGCCAGGGAAAATGTCGTCGACATCATCCGGGAGGAGATGCTGGACCTGGATGTGATCGAAGAGGAATAGAATCCCATGAAAGATAAAACGACCCTCCAGCAGAAACTGGGGTATACATTCAGGGATCCGGACCTGCTGGAAACCGCCCTGACCCACAGCTCCTACAGCAAGGAGCACGGGGAGGGAGCACGCAGCAACGAGAGGCTGGAGTTCCTGGGAGACGCTTTTTTTGACGCCATCATCGGAGAAGAACTCTTCCGCATATTCCCGGACAGGGAAGAGGGATGGCTGTCCAGGATCCGGGCGACCATCGTCTGCGAGAAATCTCTGGCGGCCCAGGCCAGGAAACTGGAACTGGGCGATTTCCTGCTTTTGGGACACGGCGAGGAAAAGAGCGGAGGACGCCGGCGGGAATCGATCCTGGCGGACGCGACGGAAGCCCTGATCGGTGCCATCTATCTGGACGGCGGATATGAAGCGGTCAGGCAGGTGGTCCTGGATCTGTTCCGCGGCGTGATCGACGATACCAGGCGGGGCATATTTATTGTTTACGATTACAAGACCCACCTGCAGGAAGTCCTGCAGGCCCGGGGGATCACGGATATCCGGTATCAGATGACCGGAGAAGAAGGACCGGATCACGACAAGACCTTCACTGTGACTTTATACATAGACGGAGTCCCTTCTTCGCAGGGAAGGGGGAAGAGCAAGAAGCAGGCAGAACAGAACGCTGCCATGAAAGCTCTGAAAGAGGAGTTAAATGAATTTTAAGAAACTGGAAATGCACGGCTTCAAGTCATTCGCGGAGCCTGTCACAATAGAATTCAACGAAGGCATCACGGGCATCGTAGGCCCCAACGGCAGCGGCAAGAGCAATATCAGTGACGCCATCCGCTGGGTCCTGGGCGAGCAGAGTCCCAAGGCCCTCCGGGGGGGCAAGATGGATGAAGTCATCTTCGCCGGAACCTCCAGCAGGAAGTCCCGGGGAATGGCTGAGGTGACCCTGGTCATCGACAACGAGGACGGGAGCCTTCCCATCGATTACCAGGAAGTGGCCATCACCCGCCGCATGTTCCGGTCCGGTGAAAGTGAATACCACATCAACGGCAACCAGTGCCGGCTCAAGGATGTCCGGGATCTGATCATGGACACGGGGATCGGGGTCGACGGTTATTCCCTGATCGGTCAGGGCAAGATCGCCGACATCATCAGCAACAAGACGGAAGACCGCCGGGAGATCTTTGAGGAGGCCGCCGGGATCGTCGCCTACCGCACCCGCAAGGCCCAGGCTGAACGCAAGCTGGCCGCCACCACGGTCAACATGGACCGGGTCAAGGATATCGTCGGGGAGATCGAGGGACGGATCGACGGCCTGAGGGAAGACAGCATCAAGGCCAAGGAATACCTGAAACTGCGCCAGCGCTACAAAGAGCTGGAGATCAACATCATCCTGAAGAACATCGAGAACCTGGAACTGAAGAATGAATACGCCAAGGACGATCTTGCCGAGATGAGCCTTGCCATCGATGAGACCCGTCAGAAGAGGGGCCAGCTGGAGCAGGAATACGCCGAGCTGACCGGTCAGCGGGAATCTCTGGAGCAGATCGAAGAGGAGACAAGGCAGAAGCTGCTGGCAGCCATCCAGGATCTGAACGCGGTCGTTAATAAGAGCGAAGTGGACGGGGAGCGGCTCAGCGCCATCGAAAGGGACCAGGACCGTCTGAGCTCGGAGCTGGAATCCCTCGAAGAAAGAAAGCAGAGAGAAGAAGGGAACCGGCAGCAGGTCCTGAACGAGAAGCAAAGGCTGGACAAAGAGGCGGAAGAGGCTGAGGAAGCCCTGCAGCAGCAGGTGATCCGCTACAATGAGATCGCGGCCGAGATGGCCAGCCTTTCCGAAAAAGAAGACGCGGCCAAGGACGAGCTTTTCCGCCTGTCCGGAGAGATCACCAGAGCGGGATCCGAGATCAGCAGCATGGAGCGGCTGGGCGAGACCCTGACCAGGAGAAGAGAAGCCCTGGTCCAGGAGCAGGAGACCGGGACCAGCGAAAGCCGCAAGAGCCAGGACGATCTGGACCGGGCAAGCGCCGCCAGGGAGGACCGGGCCAGGAGTCTTGAGGAGCAGCGTCAGCGGCAGAAGCAGCTGCAGGAGGAACTGCAGCAAGGCCAGGCGGAAGAGAGGACCCTCCGCAAGGAGATCGAGGAGGGACGGATCCGGCTGGGACAGCTGAGCGCCAGAAGCAAGACCATCGAGGAGATGGAGAACAATTACGAGGGATACAACGGAGCCGTACGCTTCATCATGAAGTCGGATCTCAGAGGGATCCGGGGCGTCGTCGCGGACCTGATCAACGTTCCCCAGGGCTATGAAACGGCTATCGAAACAGCCCTCGGGGCAAGCCTGCAGAACATCGTCTGCAACGAGGATTCGGACGCCAGAGAAGCTATCCGCAGGCTCAAGAAGAACAAGGCCGGAAGGATGACCTTCCTGCCCATCGCATCCATCCGCGCCCAGAGCAGAAGAGATGAGCAGCTGCGGTCGGAGAACGGATTCATCGGTTTCGGACCGGACTGCGTCCGCTTTGACGAAGAGTACAGCCAGATCATGGAATACCTGCTGGGCAGGGTCATCCTGGTGGACCACATCGATAACGCCATCCGGATCTCGAAGAAGAGCAGGGGCTCCCGGGTCGTGACCCTTGACGGAGAGATCATCAATTCCGCAGGCGCCATCACCGGCGGCCGCTATCGGAACAAGACGGCGGATATCCTGGAGAGGAAGGCGGAGATCCGCAAGCTGCAGGAGCAGATCAAAGAACTGACCGAGTCGGGACAGAAGAAAAGACAGCAGATGGAAGACCTGCTGGCCCATACCAAAAAGCTGGGAGAAGAGATCTCCGGCCTTGAAGGAGAGATCCGGACCGGGGAGCACGAGCTCCTGATCCACGACCAGCAGATCGTGCTGGCGGAGGCCGTTCTGAGCGATTTCCGCAGCAGCGAGGAGAAGATCGGCCGGGAGATGGAGAGCATCCGTCAGGAGCTGGACCATTCCGACGAGGTCGTCCGCAAGCTCCGGCAGTCCATCGAAGAAAACGAAGAAAGAAAGAAACAGATCACCGAAGAAAGCGAGCAGGTGATTCGGAGCAAGGAGGACCGCCAGGCGGCCTTCGATGAGATCAGCGAGGCCATCACCAAGGCCAGGATCGCGGTCAACACCTGCGAGGAGCGGCGGACGCACGCCGAATACATCCTGCAGACCACTCAGCAGGTCCTGGACCAGATCGCCCGGGATATCCTGCAGAAGACGGAGGAGCAGGAGAAGCTGCGCCGGGAAAAGGATCAGCTGACCTCCGGCCACGTGAGCATGGATGATCTGATCGAGGAGAAGGAAGAAGCCAAGCAGAGGATCCAGGACTATCTGGATGAAGTCTCCGGGGAGAAGCAGGAGATCAGCGATCAGCTGGCCGGGAGCACCAAAGAACGGGACGAGCTTGCGGCTAAACTGGAGGACCTGCAGAACAAGAAATACGAGCTGGATATCCGCAAGGCCAGAAACGAGACCCAGCTGGAGACATATAAGGACAAGCTGTGGGAGGATTTCGAGATCTCCTATATCCAGGCCATGGAATTCAAGGCGGAGAAATTCGTCATGTCCTCCGCGGTCAAGGAGAACCGGCAGATCAAAAACCGGATGAAGGAAATGGGAGAGGTCAACGTAGGCGCCATCGAGGAATACGAGACCGTCAAGGAACGGTACGAATTCCTGACGGCCCAGCAGGCGGACATCCAGTCGGCCATGGACAGCCTCAACGGGATCATCCGGGAGATGGACAAGACCATCCGGGAGCGGTTCAAGGCCAGCTTCGACCAGATCGTCATCAATTTCGAGGAGATGTTTACCGGACTGTTCGGAGGAGGGCACGCGGAGCTCAGGCTTTCGGATGAGAACGATCCTCTCCAGTCCAATATCGATATCGTAGCCCAGCCGCCGGGCAAGAAGCTGCAGAACATCAACCTGCTGTCCGGCGGAGAGAAGACGCTGACGGCGATCGCTCTGATGTTCGCCGTGCTGAAGGCGAAGCCGACGCCCTTCTGTATCCTGGACGAGGTCGAGGCGGCTCTGGACGACGCCAACATCGACCGCTTCATCCAGGCGGTAAGGAAGTTCGAGGGGATCCAGTTCGCCCTGGTCACTCACCAGAAGGCGACCATGGAGCAGGCGGATGTCCTCTACGGCGTCACCATGCCGGAGAAGGGCGTTTCCAAGGTCCTTTCCCTGGACCTGGGAGACACATCGTTCGCGGAGGACCGGAAGCGGTCTTAAAGAAAGATAACAGGAGCAGACAATGTTAGGAGACAAGAAGAAATCAATATTCGGTAAGCTGTCCCAGAGAGTGTCGGACGCCCTGATGATGCGGCCGACCATCGATGAGGACTTTTTCGAGGAACTGGAAGAGATCCTGATCACCTCGGACATCGGCATGGAGACCACCATGAAGATCGTCGAGACCCTGCGGACAGAAGTGCAGAGCAACAATATGACCAAGCCCTCGGTCATCAAGATCCGTCTGGGCAAGATCATCGCCGACGTGATGGACAAGGGAGAAAAGCAGAAACTGTGCGATGAGTATCCCCTGATCATCCTGATGATCGGGATCAACGGCGGAGGCAAGACGACCACCATCGGCAAGCTGGCCTACCGGCTGAAAAAAGAGGGGAAGACCGTCATGCTGGCGGCAGCTGACACCTTCCGGGCCGCGGCCGGCGAGCAGCTGGCCATCTGGGGCGAGCGGGTCGGAGTCAACGTGGTCCGTCACGGAGAAGGGGCAGACCCCTCGGCGGTCATCTACGACGCCATCCAGTCAGCCAAGGCCAAGGGCATCGATGTGCTGATCTGCGATACGGCAGGCCGGCTGCAGAACAAGAAGAATCTTATGGATGAGCTGGCCAAGATGAACCGGGTCATCGGCAGAGAATTTCCGGAGGCGCACAGGGAAAACCTGCTTGTATTGGACGCGACCACCGGCAAGAACGCCGTTTCCCAGGTCGAGGAATTCGGCCAGACAGCTGACATCACAGGAATCGTCCTGACCAAACTGGACGGCACGGCCAAGGGCGGCATCGTGATCACGATCGCCGACGAGTTCAACATGCCGGTCAAGTTCGTTGGCCTGGGCGAAGGCATAGAGGATCTGCAGGAGTTTGAGCCGGCAGATTTCGCGAAAGGGATCTTCGATGAGTAAACCACTGGTAGCGGTCGTAGGACGGCCGAACGTAGGAAAATCAACATTTTTTAACCGGATCGTCGGACGGCGGGTATCCATCGTCGAGGACACGCCCGGGGTGACCCGGGACCGGATCTACGCGGAAGCGGAGTGGTCCGGCATCCATTTCGGTCTGATCGACACGGGAGGCATCGAGCCGGACAGCGATGATATCATCCTGTCCCAGATGCGGGACCAGGCCCAGGTAGCCATGGATATGGCAGACGTGATCCTCTTCATGGTGGACGGCAAGGACGGACTGACGGCCTCCGATCAGGAGGTGGCCTCCATGCTGCGCAGGACCGGCCGCAAGGTCGTTCTGGCAGTCAACAAGATCGACACACCGAAACTGCCCGATGACTTCTATGATTTCTATGAGCTGGGTCTGGGTGAGCCCATTCCCATCTCATCGGCCAACATGCTGAATCTGGGAGACCTGCTGGACGCGGTCATCGAGAACTTCCCGGAAGGCGCGGGAACGGAGGAGGACGAGTCCATCAAGATCGCCATGATCGGCAAGCCCAACGTGGGCAAGTCATCGCTGGTCAACCGTCTCCTGGGAGAAAACCGGGTCATCGTCTCCCCCATCGCGGGCACGACCCGGGATTCCATCGACACGCCTTTCAGCTTTGAGGGAGAGGACTACCTGCTGATCGATACCGCCGGGATCCGCCGCAGGAGCAAGGTCAATGAAGACATCGAGAAATTCAGCGTGCTCCGGGCGGTGGCCGCCATCGAGCGCTGCGACGTCTGCATGCTGATGATCGACGGGACCGAAGGGATCACGGAACAGGACAAGAAGATCGCCGGGATCGCCCACGAAGCCGGCAAGGGCATCGTGGTCTGCGTCAACAAGTGGGACCTGGTGGAAAAAGAGACCAATACCATGAATGAGTTCCGCAAGGAGATCGCCAGGGAGCTTCAGTTCATGTCCTATGCTCCGGCCGTTTTCATTTCCGCCCTGACCGGTCAGCGGACCGACCAGGTGATCCGGATGGCCAAATACGTTGCCGAAAACCGGGCCATGCGGGTGCCGACCGGCCAGCTGAATACGGTGATCACCGACGCGACCATGATGAAGCAGCCGCCGTCGGATAAGGGGAAGAGGCTGAAGATCTATTATGTGACCCAGGTCGGGGTCAAACCGCCCCTCTTCTCCTTCAAGATCAATTCACGGCCGCTGATGCACTTCTCCTATTCCCGGTATCTGGAGAACAAGATCCGGGAGGCCTTCGGATTTGAGGGGACATCCCTGAAATTCGTTTTCCGGGAGAAAGGCGAGAAGGAAGAGGTGTAAGGACATGGATGCGAATATCAATCTGTTCATCCTGGGAGGACTGGGCGTGGTCGCCTATTTCATCGGCAACATCTCCCCGTCCACCATCATGGCAAGAAAACAGGGAATAGATATCAAAAGCGAGGGAAGCGGCAACGCGGGCACGACCAACGCTCTCCGGCTCATGGGTAAGAAGGCCGGCGCCATCACCTGCGTAGTCGACATCCTCAAGGGAGTGGTCGCCGTCCTGATCGGGACCCTGGCAGCGGGACCCTACGGAGCCAGCCTTTGCGCTCTGTGCGTATTCCTGGGTCACGTCTTCCCCCTCGTTTATAAATTCAAGGGCGGCAAGGGGGTCGCCACAGCCTTTGGAGCCGTACTGGCGGTAAACCCGCTTCTGGCTCTGATCTCCCTTCTGATCGTGGCCGCGGTCGTCTTCACTTCCAAGAGGATGTCCCTGGGATCGATCGTGGGAGCCATCGCTTTCGCTGTGCTGGCCATCTTCCTTGAACCGGGATTTTTCGTTTACGCCGCCGTCATGGCGATCATCATGCTGATCAAGCATCGGGCTAATATAGTGCGTCTGGTTCATGGAGAGGAACCGGTCATGAGCATATTTGATAAGACCAAGGATAAGGATAAGGTTGAGGACAAAAAGGAGGAAGATCAATGAAGACGATTGGAGTCATCGGCGCAGGCAGCTGGGGAACAGCGCTGGCAACCGTTCTGGCAGGCAAAGGCTGTAAGGTCCGCATTTTTGATGTCGATGAGCAGCATCTGCGCAGGATGGAGAGCAACAGGGAAAACACGGATTATCTTCCCGGGGTAGAGCTGAATGAGAATATCTCTTTCGCCTATACCAATGAAGATGCGGTCAAGGGAGCGGACGTGGTCCTCTTCTCCGCGCCGGCCCAGCATTTCCGCAGCGCCGCGGAGGCTGCCAGACCATATATCACAGAGGATATGCTGATCATCAACGTCGCCAAGGGGATCGAGCGGGGCACCCACAAGCGCCTGTCCCAGATCGCCGAAGACCTGTTCGACATGGATCATTACGTGGTCCTGTCAGGACCCTCCCACGCTGAGGAAGTAGGACGCAGGATGCCGACGACCGTGGCGGTGGCTTCCAGGAAACTGGCCTCGGCGGAAGCGATCCAGGATCTGTTCATGACCGACCGCTTCCGGGTCTATACCTCCAATGACGTGATCGGCCTCGAGCTCGGAGGCGCCCTCAAGAACATCATCGCCCTGGGAGCCGGGATCTCGGACGGTATGGGCTTCGGCGACAACGCCAAGGCTGCCCTGATGACCAGAGGTCTGGCGGAGATCATGCGGCTGGGCGAAAAGCTGGGCGCGCAGAAGGAGACCTTCGGAGGACTTGCCGGGACCGGCGACCTGATCGTTACCTGCTGCAGCATGCACTCCCGCAACCGCCGCTGCGGATTCCTGATCGGAGAGGGCATGGCGCCCGATGAGGCGGTCAAGGAAGTCGGCATGGTCGTAGAGGGCATGTTCACGGCGGAAGCGGCCTACGAGCTGGCCAAGGAAGTCGGCGTCGAGATGCCCATCACCGACGCCATCTACAAGGTGACCAGGGGCGAGCTGGCCGCGTCAGACGCCATCGAGCTTCTGATGGGAAGAGATAAGAAACACGAACAGGGGTAAAGACAGGACAGGATGACAGAGCTCAGAGGGAAAAAATATCACATCATCACATTCGGCTGCCAGATGAACGAACACGATTCGGAGACCATCGCGGGCCTTCTGCAGGAAGAAGGCTGCAGCCAGGCCCGGAACCGGATGGATGCGGACATCGTGATCATCAATACCTGCAGCGTCAGGGAGAACGCCGATAAGCGGTTTTTCGGCACTCTCGGTCAGCTGAAGAAGCAGAAGGCGGCCAATCCGGCCTTCGCCGCCTGCGTCTGCGGCTGTATGATGCAGCAGGAACATATCGTGACTCAGGTCCGTCGTCAGTACCCCTGGGTGGACGTGATCTTCGGGACCCATAACATCCATGAGTTTCCTCAGATGCTGGACCAGCTCTACCAGGCAAGATCAGCCTTTGCGGGGGAAGAGGACGGAGAAGGCAACGAGGACCTGATCCGGATGTCGGACCACGACTATACCAGGGCCAAGCACGAGATCCGAAGCGCCAGGGATACCCGGGTGGAGCGGATCTATGAGGACAGGAAGGAGATCGTTGAGGGGCTTCCGGCCAAAAGGTTGTTCCCCCATAAATCCTTCGTCAACATCATGTACGGCTGCAACAATTTCTGCACCTACTGCATCGTCCCCTATACCAGGGGCCGGGAGAAGAGCCGGCGGCCCGAGGATATCCTGCGGGAAGTGAAGGATCTGACTGCGGACGGCGTCCGGGAAGTAACTCTGCTGGGCCAGAACGTCAACTCCTACAAGGGCGTCAGCCTGGCCGGGGAAGAGGAGAAGGTCTGGGATTTCGCCGACCTGATCTACGCCCTGGATGAGATCCCGGGCCTGGAGAGGATCCGGTTCATGACTTCCCATCCCAAGGACCTGTCGGAGAAACTGATCGGGGCCTTCCGGGACTGCGGGAAGCTCTGCCGCTACATCCACCTTCCGGTCCAGTCGGGCAGCAGCCGGATCCTGGCCAAGATGAACCGCCGCTATACCAGAGAGCAGTATCTGGACCTGGTGAAGGCCCTGTGGCAGGCGGCGCCGGAGATCACCATCAGCACGGATATCATCGTGGGATTTCCGGGAGAGACCGAGGAGGATTTCGAAGACACCCTGTCTCTGGTCAGGGAAGTGGAGTACGATTCGGCATTTACCTTCCTCTACTCCAAGCGAAAGGGGACTCCCGCCGCCGAGTATGAGGATCAGGTGCCGGAGGAAGTCAAGCACCAGCGGTTCAACCGGCTGGTCGATGCCCTGAATGAGATCAGTCTGCGGAAGAACGCCGCCTATATCGGGACCACCCAGATGGTTCTGGTGGACGGGGCCAGCAAGAAGGATCCGGGGACGGTCAGCGGCCGTACTGACGGGTTCAAGCTGGTGGATCTTGAAGGGGATGAGTCCCTGGCCGGAAAGATCGTTCCCGTCGAGATCACGGAGGGCAGGACATTCAGCCTGCGGGGCAGACTGAAGAAGTGAGGTTCGTACCATGAACATCAAACAGATCGCAAAGGCTGCCGGTGTCTCGGTCGCCACAGTATCCAGGGTGATGAACCACCCGGAGACAGTCGCGCCGGCGACCCGGGAAAAAATCGAACGGGTGATGAAGGAGGAGGGGTATACCCCCAACTGGTTTGCCCAGGGCCTGAACTTCAACAAGACCAGGACCATCGGGATCGTGATCCCCCATATGCTCCACAGTTCATATATGGAAGTGGCCGGAGGCGTGGAGGAAGTGGCCCGGATGAAGGGCTACATCACCTTCATGTGCAATGTGGAGAAGGATCCCAAGATGGAACGGGAATACATATCCCAGATGATCACCCGCCGGGTCGACGGGATCGTTCTGATGTTCTCCTCCATGGAAGAGCCGATCCTGGCCCAGATCGATAAGGAGAAGATCCCGGTCGTTCTTATCGGGGAGCACCAGGAGCACAGCCGGACCAGTTCCGTCAAGGTGGACTGCCGGGCCGGCGCGGCCGAGATGACGGCCCACATGCTGGAGATAGGACACCGGTCCATCGCCTTCCTGATGGGGAGCGATCCCCAGCAGGAGGTCAAAGAGATGCTGGTCGGCTACAAGAATGTGCTGAAAGCCACCGGTCTGGAAGCGGACGACGACCTGATCGTCCGTACGGAAAACACCATCGAGGGAGGATACATCAGCGGCAAAAAGCTGATCTCCCGGGGCCTGCCTGACGCCGTGTTCGCCACCAGCGATGAGATCGCCTACGGCGCCATGGACGCTTTCCGGGACAGCGGCCTCAGGGTCCCGGAGGATGTGGCGGTGACCGGATTCGGCAACAACCGCATGTCCAACCTGATCGAACCCAAACTGACCACGGTCGAGCTGCCCTTCCGGAAGATGGGGATCTTCGGAGCCCGTAT
>CAMOZS010000007.1 GCA_946631075.1 uncultured Bacillota bacterium
GGGAGACACCAGAGAGAAGCTCGATGAGTGGACCGATCCGGCCTATGCATTCGATCAGTTTGAGAAGTACTCGGAGAGCGGACAGCGGGCCGGCCGGAGGATCGGTTATCTGGTCCGGCTGGACCAGGAACTGCAGCTGCAGGGCTGCACTTACCTGGGAAGCGGAAGCAACGGAGGCACCAGCGCCGTGAACCGGATCCTCTGCGACGGCCAGGATGTGTTCGTCCTGGGAAGAGATGCCAGCGGACAGGTCCCTGCGGGGGAAGATGTGCTGCAGCCGGAGAAGACTCCCCAGACTTCCTATTCGGACAGCTTTGACGCATTCCTCGCCCGGATGGACGGGGCCAGCCTTCAGGTGAAGAACGCCACCTACTACGGGGGCGGAGGAACGGAAGAGGTGGCCGATATGGAGATCGTCGGTCAGAACATCTACGTTCTGGGCGATACGACATCGGACGACATCCTCCTGTCAGAGAATGCCTTTGACCGGGAACGGGCATCGTCCAGCACCTATTATCCGGCGCCCTTTATCTTCCGGGTGCATAAGAGTCTTAAGAAAACGGATACCTTTGCAGCCACCTATTTCGGTGACGCGGGCGGGGGCAGGATCGATTCCTTCGCTCTGGACGCCGCGGGTGGCAAGGTATATATCACCGGATACGCTACGGGGCCGTCGGCGGTCCCGGTGACAGATGGAGCTGCGACCGGCCGCATCTTTATCGCGGTCCTCAAGGGCGATCTGTCAGCCCTGCAGAGCGCTACCGTGATGGGCACCGGCGCCAGCGGGGATGCGGGCAGGGGGATCTGCCATGTAGGCGGAGGCCTTTATCTGGCAGGGACCAGAGGGACCGAGGGCCTGATCGACACTCAGATACGCCAGCCTTTCCTCGACAAGATCCCGGAGTCTCTGGCCCATGCCAGGCTTACCGGCCTGGCCATGAAGAAGTTTGTCAATGCCGTCCAGTACCTGGGGGCAGGGCAGGAGATCCTGATCAAGCTGACCTTTGATGCCAATGTCGACGTGGCGGGGACTCCCCTGCTGCGGCTGAATATCCGTGGCGGAGGAAAGGACGGCCGGGAGGCGGCCTACGTTTCCGGCAGCGGGACCAAAGAACTGGTCTTCAGCTACACCGTACAGGCGGGAGATACCACAGAGGGCGACCGGCTCAATACTTACGGCGAGGACGCCCTGATCCTTGGGGAGGGGGCAGGCATTTCCCCGGCAGCGGGAGCAGCGGAAGACGCGGCTGACCTGACGATCCCCACAGGCACTGCCAACCGGCTGGAATACGCCAGCGGTGACCGGGTCTATGTCAATACCATCCCGGCCCATGTGGAATCCGTGACCGCGGAGAAGGAGGACGGGACCTACCTGCAGGGGGAGGAGATCCCCATCGTTGTCACCGTCCGGGACAGCAGCGGGAAACCGGTGAAGCTGAGCCTGAACGAAGGGACGCCGGTCCTGAAGCTCAATTCCGGAGGAGAGGCAGCCTTCCGGGAATTCGTTGAAACGTCCGGCGGAAATGACGGCCGCCTGCGCTTTGTGTACACCGCGGGAGAGACCGATCAGACAGAAGCCCTGGATGTTTCGGATGCCGGAGCCATGGACCTTGCGGGGGCTGTCCTGACCGACCCCTACGGGACGGAAGTGGATCTGACCCTGCCTGAGCCCGGGACAAAGGGCTCCATCAGCGAAGGGCAGTCCATTGCCATCGAACGGATCCCGGCCATCGCCGGCGGGACCTTCCGCGTGAGCGGATCCCCGGCAAAGAAACAGATGACCGTAAGCTGGGGACCGGTCAGCGGAGCGACGGAATACCAGTACGAATATAAGGCGGCGGCTTCCGGCCAGTGGATCCCGGGATCCGCTGCAGGCAATACAAAGGCTGTGCTCAAAGGCCTGAAGGCAAAAGGCCTCTACCAGCTGCGGGCCCGGGCCTGCCGCAGTGCTGCGGACAGGGTGGCTTGCGGCAGCTGGTCACAGGTCCAGTATTTCTACCTTCAGAAAGTCAGCGGCGTGAAAGCCAGGGCTGTCAAAGGCAGGAAGATCAAGGTCAGCTGGAAGAAACAGAAGGGAGCCAGCGGCTACCAGGTCCTCTGTTCGACAAAGAAGAACATGAAGGGGGCGAAGATCAGAACCGTGAAGGGCGCGGCAAAGAAGACCCTGACCCTGAAGAAACTGAAAAAGGGAAAGAAATATTACATTCAGATCCGACCGTATAAGACCTATAAAGGCAAAAAATATATCGGTGTATCAAGCGGTGTGAAAGCTGCTAAAGCTAAAAAGTAAGAAGGAGGCAAGCAAGATGAAAGAAGTTATTGTCAAACGGATCGGAGGGGTGCTGCTTGCGCTGGCCATGGCGCTGGTACTGGCTCCGGCCCTGACGCAGACCGTTCATGCGGCGGGCACAGAACCACCGCTGGAGGATGGTGTGTACGAGATCTCCACAGCCGAGGAAATGGTATGGCTGTCGGAGGAAGTCAATGCCGGAAGGGGCGCTGAGTATGATGTCCTGCTGGTGGATGATATCGACCTGGGCGAGACCCCCTGGATCCCGATCGGATATTCCAATGCGACCGGAAAGGCTTACAAGGGAACCTTCGACGGTAATGAATGTACCATTACCATCCACAAGATCGACGACAGCGTGATCCCGGAAGGTCAGACCTGGGCGCGGGTCGGACTGTTCGGTATTCTGGATACGGGCAGTGTAGTCAAGGATCTTACGGTAAGCGGAGAAGTGAAAACCACCTCAACGGCAGGCAGTCTGATGGCGGGATCTGTTGCCGGTGAACTGAAAATGGGCGCTACTATCGTCAACTGCATCAATGATGCAGAGGTGAGCGGCAACAGTACCGGAACCTACGCATGTGTAGGAGGAATCGTCGGACAGGCAGCAGGTAATTCCTCTACTCCCTCAAGAATCATCAACTGCTATAATGCATGCGATTTTACTGACAATAATGCCGGAAAAGTCTCTGGTATCGTCGGACAGGGGTCCGGATACGGAATAAGAAGCAACTGTGTCAACGGAGCCAGAATCGAAGCAGCAAATGCCTATTATGATGGTACCCCCGGTGCAGTGGATGGATATGCCAGCAACTGGGATACGGTCAAACCGGTGGAATGCTATAACGCAGACATCGAAAAGACTTATAAAGACAATGCTCTGGTACCGAACTGCGACTTGGAAACGATGGATTTCGCAGAGAAGGTCAGCGATTGGAACGCGTCTGTCAGTGAATGGACCGAAGTGGACGATTTCTGGGATGTCAGTCCGGAAGGATACCCGATCCCGACAAAGCTCAATGGCTATGAGACGATCCGGAATCTGACCAATGTGGAAATCGCAGATAAGGGAGCTAATGCCCCGTATGAAGGGGACTTCGTTTCAAAGTATAAGGCTGCGAAGACTTACGTGCTTCCGAAAACGGTGGAGGTCACAGTCGATGACGAAGAACTGGCAGCAGATGCATACACCTGGGATCCGGAAACAGGAACTTTGACGATCCCTGAGGATGAGGTCCTTGGCAAGGTCGAGATCACCATTACCGCGACGACCCACAGCGCGACCCACGGGCTGACGGTCAATGCGGACGAGAACCTGACCTATACGGCGTCTGAAGCAAACGCTGTGACAGAAGACGGAAAGAATGTCTATGAAGGAACCGATTTCGCCTTCGATCTGAAGGCGGCTGACCATTATCAGGTGGGAGAGATCACGGTAACAGTCGGCGGCACTGCGGTGACTCCGCAGATCAAAAAGAATGATCTTGATACAGAGGCTGCGGTCACGATCGCAAGCGCGGACATCACCGGAGACCTGGTGATCGATGTCAAGGCGAAGGCGAGTGCGAAATACACCGTTGCAGCAGGAACCCTGACCAGGGTGGATTATGCAGAAGACAACCCGGCGGAAGCCTACGCCGGATGGCCGGTCCAGGTCAAGGCGGCAGCTCAAGAAGGCTACTATCTGCTGAAGAAAAACATCAGCATCACGGCCGGAGGAGAGGCAGTGGATGCAGACCTGTTCACATTCAAGGATGGGGTGATCAGCATCGATGCGGCGGCAGTCACCGGAGATCTGGTGATCAATGCCGAGGCCATCCCGCCGGTCCTGCAGGAAGTGGAGCCGGTCGATGAACTGGAAGACGGCGAGGAGTATGTGATCGCCGGTACGAGCCTGACCGATCAGGACGGAGATGCCGGATATGTGCTGACAAGCGAAGCCAATCCGAGCTCGAACATGAAGGTGAGAGAGGCGGTACTGGCAGGTAAGGACGGTAAGCTCTATATTGCGGATCCCCAGTTCGATCAGGAGCTGACCAATGCTATATGGAAGGCGGCGGAAGGTGAAAAAGGCTTTGTGCTGGCAAATGGCGATGCACAGCTCACCGGCAGCTGGTCCACATTAAAAACGGCGGAGACCGGTTCGGCATGGGTTACGACAGCTGCATCTGAAGGAGACACAGCCTGCGTGAAGATGAATGTAGCGTCCCAGAACTACAGCCTCAGCATCAGTAAGGACAATGCCAAGCTGGAATACGGCGAAAAGCACGTCAGACTGTACAAGCTGATCGACTCCTCTCTGGCAGACCGCACGGTCACCTTTGATTCCAGAGGCGGAAGCGAAGTCGCAGCGGCCACGGTCAAAGACGGCAAGAAGGTGAAGAAACCGGCGGACCCGGTCAGGGAAGGCTACTCCCTGGAAGGCTGGTACAAGGATGAGAAGTGTACGGAAGGCTGGAACTTCAAGGCCGATACCGTAACAGAGGACATCACCCTCTATGCCAAGTGGACACCGGTCTACAATGCTATAGTAGAAGAAGTTGATGGGCTTGATGAAGCGGGGATCTATCTGTTCGTTAACAAAGAAAATGCCGTTGCATTGACCTCAGTAAAGGATGGATCCGTAAACAAAATGAAACCGGTCAAGGTTGTAATCGGCGAGGATGGGAAAAGTATTGAGTTCCCTTCAGAGGACGATTATCTTCTGTCCGTATGGAAACCGGCTGCAGGTGAAAATGAAGGTTACTATACCTTGTCAAATGAGAAGCGCGGAGTCAGTCTGTGGTCATACTCCTCTTCGAATCTGGCGGATGAGAATCTGAGCACAAGCAGCTACGCGAAATGGGTAAATGAATTTATCCCGAACGAAAAAGGCCTGAAGGTCTATAATTCAAGCTCCTATAGTAATTATAATGTGAGATTTGACACGACGAGTCAGCTCTTTGATGTGACGTACGCGTCCGGCATGAATGGTGATAACAGAGTCTATATCTTTAAGATCGCCGAAAGCTGCAAGGTCACCTTTGACATGAACGACGATGCCGACGAACCTCTGCTCAAGACAGTGAAGAAGGGCGAGAAGGTCGAGAAACCGGCGGATCCTGTCAGAAGCGGCTACCTCTTCGAGGGCTGGATCGATGAAGACGGAGAATACTTTGATTTCGAGACTCCGATCAACGAGGATACCACGCTGACGGCGGAATGGTATTCACTGAGCGCTCTGTCAGCGGAACTGGACGAGTACTTGGATGAAGATAACCTGAGCCAGTACAGAGAAGAGCAGCAGGCAGCGATCAAGGATGCCGTTGCGGCGGGTAAGGCCGCCATCGAAGCAGCGACAAGCGTCGAGGAAGCGGAAGCGGCTCTGGATGACGCTGTCGCAGCCATCGAGGAGATCCCGACCGATGAGGAGCTGACAGAGAAGGAGGCGGTCCAGCTGGAGGGCGCAAAGGCTGCGGCAAACGATGTGATCGATCAGCTTGCGGCTAAGGCAAAGGAATCTGTAGGAGATTCCCAGGAAGCTCTGGCGGAGATCGATGCCCTTGCAGCGGCAGCGAAGGAATCCGTTGCAAGCGCTGAGACCATCGATAACCTGGCTGAGATCACAGCGGCGGCAGCGACCAGCATCAATGATACGGTCACAGCCTTCGCAGAGGAACAGGCTCAGGGCGAGGCGGCAGACCTGGCAGCAGCCAAGGATGCGGCCACCCAGGCGGTCCTGAAGACCATCGAAGAGAACGGTCTGGACCCGGCAGTGACCATGCAGACAGCCATCGACGCGATCATGGCCATCAACGCCGCGGACAGCATGGAGGCAGTCAATGCTGCAAAGGCTGCGGCGGACGAAAGTCTGGGCGCTCTGATCGCGGATAAGGCCGCTTATGATGAAGCGGTCAAGAAAGCGGAAGCAGCGACCGTCACCGGCTTCAAGGCCAGGGCGAAGAAGGGCAGGAAGGCTCAGCTGACCTGGAAGGCGGCCAAGGGAGTCAACGGTTACGAGATCTACCGCGCGACGAAGAAGGCCGGCAAATACAAGAAGGTCAAGACCATCAGCAAGGCTTCTGCCAAGAAGCTCATCAATAAGAAGCTGAAGGCCAAGAAGAAGTACTTCTACAAGATCCGTCCCTACACTCTGGTGAAGAATGTTAAGGGAGAAACGGAGAAGGTATACGGTAAGTATTCCGCAGTGAAGAAGATCAAGGCCAGGAAATAGCGAATCAGGCTGACCAGGCAGATCAGTTTTTTCCGGGGAGCCGGCGCGCCGACAGATTGGAACGGTACGCCGGCTCCCCTTTCGCTGGCTGCCGCAGCTGGCAGAAGAAGGGGACCCAGACGATTGAACCTGACGGCCGCGAATGGTATAATTCCTACATGAAGTAAAAAGGGGCGGGAGTAGTTCCATGAAGGCGATAAAACATAAGAAAACACTCGTAAGGATCCTGGTTCTGGTCGCGGTATTGACCGGGGCCATGCTTTTGATGTCCGGATGCGGATCAGGCGGTCAGGCAGGAGATGAAAATGCTCCGGCCGTTTCGGAGAGCGGAGAGCCCGCCGGGACCATCCTGGCCGAGGACGGCGCAGAGCTGACCGTCGTTGACCAGGCCGGCCGGGAAGTCACTGTGAAGAAGGATCCCGAGTCCATCGCCCTCTGCTACCGGGTGGTCATCCGTTTCCTGCTCAGCCTGGACCAGGGAGATAAGATCAAGGGGATCGGCAAGAGCGAGCCTTTCCTTGAGGAGCTGCAGCCCTCCCTTGCTGACTGCGCGGACGTCGGCAAGGGGGTGGCGGATATCGAGGCCCTGGCCCAGCTGAAGCCGGACCTCTTCATCCACAAGGCAAGCGACGTCCAGACTTTGGAAGCGGTCGAGAACATAGGGATCCCGGCCATCGGCATCGAGGTGGAGACCCCGGAGGATATGGTGACCGCCCTGGAGCTTCTGGGCGTGGTCTGCGGAGCCCAGGAAAAAGCGGCTGAGCTGATCGATTACTATAACGGACAGATCCGGGCATCGGAGGAACTTGTATCGCAGATAGGCGATGCCGACAAACCCAGGGCCATCGTCATGGGCACATCCATCGGCAAGGTGGCCGACGGGACCATGCTCCAGGGCATCATGCTGGAGAAGGCGGGGGCGGTGAACTGCGCCGCGGACATCGAAGCCACCGAGCTCTGGCCCACCGCCGGGACCGAGCAGATCTTTGCCTGGGATCCGGACTACATCTTCATCACCGGCAGTGAGAGCGCGGTCTACACGGCCAGGGATCTCCTGAAAGATCCGGCCTGGTCCGAAGTCTCGGCCGTGAAGAACAAACACGTTTATGAAATGCCTGCGGAGGCCGACTCCTGGGAGTTCCCCGGTGTCGTCAGCACTCTGGGCATCGACTATATGATGCATGTGATGCATCCGGAGCTCCTGGACGAACAGACCCTCGAGGAGCACGTGGACGAATTCTATCAGCTGTCCTATGGCAGGACCTTTGAGCGGAAGGAGCTCGGTTACTGAGAATGAGCAAAGGCAGGGCAGACAATTTCAAACGAATGCTCGCCGCGTTCTGCGCAGTCGTGATCGCCGCCGCTCAGTGCATACTGCTGTGGCCAGCCTTTGCGCAGGAAGCTCACGCGGAAACAGCGGGAGAGGATCTGAGCGTAAGGGTCCAGTACTTCGGAGAACGGGGAGACCTGATCCGGGAGAAGGCCAGGTTCAGCCGAAGCGACCTGGAGGCCATGGGGGCGCAGGAATGGTGCTACTCCAACGTGACCAACGTGGGCACGGTCATGTCCATGAAGGCCTACGGACCGGAGGTGCTCACCATCATCGAGGCGGCCGGGATCGATCCCGGAGCAGTGAGCAACATCACCTTCCGGACCACCGATGGATACACAAGAAACTTCAACGTGGAACAGCACCTGTCCGGCGGGAGGTATTTCTATCCCCACCTTTCGGCGGGCTATGAGCGAAGCGATGACGGCAAGACTCTGATCCCCCTGGAAGGGTCCCTTGCGGATGCCCAGGAGGTGCCCGCGATCCTGGCCCTGGAATTCGGGGCGACCAAGGCCCCCTTCGTTGACGCCTGGAGCCTTAGCATGGGGACCCGGCAGACCTACCGCTTCTGCATGGGCCAGACCCCGCTGGCGGAAGGGGCCAGGAGCAGGCCCGGCCAGGATGGAGGAGATGTTTCCTCCATGGATTCGGTCCACAGCATCTACGGGATCGATGTCACCCTGGCAGGCTCTCCGGTCTCCGGCATCGGGATCGACCCGGTGGGCACGGACCTCAAGGTGGGCAGCGTGACAAAGCTCAATATCTATATCAGCGGCGACGAGCTGTTCGCCGATGAATTCGGCAGCGCGATAGGCAAACTGACCTGGAAGTCCAGCGATCCATCCATAGCCAAAGTGGACCAGGAGGGCAATGTTACCATCCTCAAAGCCGGTAAGGTGACCATTACCGTGACGGCGGAGAACGGGATGTCCGCCTCTGTCGTCATCAACGGCACCGGCAAACCGAAGAAGGAGAGGCAGAGCGCCCGGGCCACGTCCACCAAGACCTCTTCCACGGCTTCACAGAAGCGGGAGACATCTTCCCGCAGCAAGCAGCAGAAGACGACCAGGCCCTCCACGGCAGCTCCGGAAAAGCCGAAGATCCAGCTGAGGGAGCTGAGCCTTGGCGGAAGGATCGAAGAGACACCGCAGGAGGATGTGGTGGATGAGCGGGCAATGCAGCAGGACACGCAGGCCCTTGAGAAACAGAAAGATTACGCGCCCGGGACAGTGGCAGGGGCATCGGCGGCAGCCGCCCTTGCCTGCGGAGCGGGCGGAGCTATCCGGCTCCGCCGCCTGCGGCAGATCCTGAAAGGCTGGAAACGATAGGAGGTATTTATAGATGTCAACGGCACTTATCGACACATTGAGACTGGTCGCCCAGTCACTGCAGATCCCGACGGTCATTATCCTGCTGGGTCTGATCCTGCTGACCATAGTCATGCTGGGAAGCTTCATCGCGGAGGCTCTGGGCGAGCGCCGGGTGCTCAAGGTCAGCATCCCGGAGCTGGTGGACGCTCTCCACGGCAAGTCCATCTCCGATGTGGAGAAGATCATCAATGACAGCGGCCTTCTGCCCAGACAGAAGAAGGCTTACCAGGAAGTGGTCAAGCGGACCGCCCTGCCGGACGACCTGCGGGAGGCCCTGGCCCGGCAGATCGCTGCCGACGAGGAATACCGCTACCGGAGGACCATCAAGATCACCGATCTGGTGGCCAGGATCGCTCCCATGTTCGGCCTGATGGGCACCCTGATCCCCCTGGGACCGGGCCTGATCGCCCTGGGCCAGGGAGACACCAAGACCCTGTCGGATTCACTGATGATCGCCTTTGATACTACTATCGCCGGCCTGGTTTCCGGTGCGGTCTCCTACTTCATCTCCGGGGTGCGCAAAGGCTGGTACGAGCAGTACATGTCCTGGTCCCAGACCATTCTGGAGACCATCCTGACCGTGCAGCAGGCGGAGCGGAAGAAGATCTACAAACAGCTGCAGCAGAAGAAGGCGGAGCAGGAAAAGGCCCTGGCAGCGAAGGAGGAAGTCAAATGAAGATGGACGAAGGAGGCAAGAGCTTCCGGATGAAACAGCTCAGCGAGGATTTCAGCCCCATGGAGGGCGTGGGCAACATGGCCGACGCCATGCTGGTCTTCGCCTGCGGGCTTCTCCTGGCCCTGATCATCAGCTGGAATGTGGATGTGAGCGAGACCGGAGAGATCACGAAACCGGAAGTCAAATACGAAGTTGAGAACATCGGTGCCCCCGTTGAGGAAGAGGCTGAGGTCACCGAGGATCTGAAAGATATGGGACGGGTCTATCAGGATCCGAAGACGGGGAAATATTATGTGGTGGAAGAATAAGGGAAAGGCGGTCCGGACCGGCAAGGCCGGCGCCGGGCGGAGCTCAGGCCGGGCCGGAGGCCGCCGGCCGGCTGCGATCGCAGCCCTGCTGCTGATCCTGGCCCTGGCCAGCCTTTGCATGACCGGCTGCGGAACAGACGACATCGATATCTCCGGATACGCGGATGAGACCATCACCCTGACCGGCGTCACGGATGACGACATCACCCTGACCATCGCAGATCTGAAGGAGATGGACTGCGTGACCGTGAAGACGGAGAGCACCAGCGATAAGATCGGAGAGGTCCGGGCCACCGGGCCGACCCTGGATACGGTCCTGGCCCAGTTCGGCATGAGCCAGGCGGACGTGGACAAGATCCGCATCTACGGCAAAGACCAGTACGACGTGAAGTTCGGCCGGGAAGTCCTGGACGATAACGATGTGATCCTGGCCTTCGGCATCGACGGAGAGCCCCTTGGCGAGGAAGACGCCCCGGTGAGGATCATCATTCCTCAGTCCGACTCCGCCTACTGGGTCCGCATGGTGGAAAAGATCGAACTGGAGGACTGATTTAGGGAGTATCCTGTACAATGTTGTTTTTTCGGGAAGGGAGACGGGTTCGGAGAAAAAAACTTTTGCTATTGCTCTGAAAATGACATATAATGTATAAAAGACTCCGACTCATTCCCGACACGCGCGGCGTGCGGGTCTGAGCGATAGGTTTCGGGAGTGATCCCGGAGCCCGCCATTGCGCAAAGGAGACCGTCTGGTTTGCCTTTGCTTTTTTATTAAGGGCGGGGGCACAAGGCCAAGCAAAAGGATGAATTGAAGAATAGAGGGAGATTGAATTATGGCGACAAAACGGTTGAAATTCAAGAAAGCGCTCTGCATCGGGTGCCAGCTGTGTTCGCAGGTCTGCTCCGCCTACAAGGAAGGTGAGTACATTCCTTCCAAGGCCCGGATCGCGATCGAAACATGCTACGATGACGGATCACTGAAGTACATCGACAACTACTGCATTCTTTGCGGGATGTGCATGAAGGCCTGCCCCTTCGATGCCATCGATATGGACAATGGATGGATCCACGTTGATCCCGAGAAGTGCAAAGGCTGCGGCCTCTGCGCGAAGAAGTGTCCTAAACACGTTGTCCAGATCCGCGACAAGTTCGCTTATATCTGCGACACCTGCGAAGGCGATCCGAACTGTGTCAAGGCCTGCCCCCACGGCGCCCTGACTTTTGAATAGGAGGTGGCATTCATGATCATGTCTGCATATCAGAATAAGGTGCTGCGCATCGACTGTACGAAACAGGAAACCAGGACTGAACCCCTGAACATGGAGTTCGCTGAGAAATACGTCGGATCCAAGGGTCTGGCCATCCGCTACATGTACGAAGACATGAAGCCGGGCATCGATCCCCTGGGACCGGAGAACAATCTGTATCTGACCACCGGCCCCATGACTGGTACCCCCATCCCCTGCTCCGGCAAGCTGTCCGTAGCGGCCAAGTCCCCGGCAACGGGAACCATGAACGACTGCTCCATCGGCGGCCACGCCGGCATCCGGCTCAAGTTCGCCGGCTACGACATGGTCGTATTCGAGGGACAGATGGACAAGCCGACCTACATCGTGATCGAGGATGACAAGATCAGCTTCCACGACGCGGCGGACCTTTGGGGCAAGACCTCCCATGAAGCGGAGAAGGCCCTGATCGAGGAGTATGGCACAGAGTTCAGCTGCCTGTCCATCGGACCGGCGGGAGAAAACCTGAACAATATCTCCTGCATCAACAGTGACTACTACAGGCAGGCAGGCCGTGGCGGCATCGGCGCTGTTATGGGAAGCAAGAAGATCAAGGCCATCCTGATCAAGGGAACCCAGGGCGTCAAGGTCCCCAATATCAAAGAGACCACCGACCGGATCCTGGAGATCTTCCACGAGAACTGCCTGTCCGAGGACAATGAATTCGTATTTGACGAAGGTACCTACGCCTTCCTGGAAGCCTGTAACGACGGCGGCATCCTGCCGGCTCACAACTTCAGCGCGGCGACCGACGTCAACTGGGATAAGTACAACGGCGCTGTCATGAAGAAGTATCGTCTGGGCAAGCGTGGTTGCGGATCCTGCGGTCTTGGCTGCGGCAACTTCATGAAGGTTGGCGATGCCATCGTTGAAGGTCCGGAATACGAGACCACAGCGGCATCCGGCCCCCAGTGCGACATCGTCAGCATCGAGCACAACGTCCGTTTCAATCAGGTCGTCGATGACCTGGGCATGGACTCCATCAGCGCCGGCGTCACCGTCGCCTGGGCTATGGAAATGGCCGAGAAGGGGATCCACGATTTCGGCGTCCACTTCGGCAATGAAGAAGAGATGATCAACATCCTGTACGATATGGCTTATCGCAGAGGCGAGGGCGCGGAGCTGGCCGACGGCGTCAAGGTCGCTTCCGAGAAGTGGGGCGGCACCGACTTCGCTATGCACTCCAAGGGACTGGAATTCCCGCAGTATGAACCCCGTGGCTCCTTCGGCATGGCTGCTTCCTACGCAGTATCCGACCGCGGCGCCTGCCACATGCGTTCCTACACGGCGAACGAGGAAGTCTTCGAGGCATCCTGCCCGCCTTATACCCACGAGGGCAAGGGCCAGGTCCTCTATGATCTGGGCGAGTTCAACGCCATCAAGTTCTCCTGCTGCCTGTGCGACCTCTGGGGTACAGTAGATTATGCCATCATGGCAGAGCTGCTGACTCTGATCACCGGCAAGGAATGGACCGAAGAAGACATGAGCACGGTCGGACGCCGCGTTCTGAACATCGGTCGTGCCTTCAACCAGAGAGAGGGCTTCACCCGTGAGCACGATACAGTTCCGGAAAGACTGTTCAAGGATCCGCTCAAGGGCGGTCCGGCGGACGGTCAGGTCATGACCAAGGAAGGCTTCCAGGATATGCTCAGCCAGTACTATGAGATCATGGGCTGGGATGAGAACGGCTGCCTGCCTCAGGAACTGATCGATACACTGTAAATATCAGCCGGGGAATCCGGTTCGAAACAATGGGATTGGCTGCAGGGTTTCTCTGCAGCCTTTCCTGCTTTTGCGGGATGTGATAAAATGGACCCGGGAGGGCTTACGAACATGAAGATCAAGATCACTATGCGGGGAACGCTGAAGAAATACATGCCCGGCGAGGAGTACCGGATCGTGGAGGTGCCGGATAACTGCACCTGCGATGAGGCGCTGCAGTGCATCGGTATGAACTACCGGGAGATCCCCAGGTTCGGTTTCGTCGTGCGAAACGGCAAGCGCTGCTTCATCTACGACCGGCTGGAAGAGGGCGATGAGCTCAAGGCCTGGTCCCAGGTCTCGGGAGGTTGACGGATGAAGATCATTACAGTCAAGGGATACAAGAAGACCGGCAAGACGACTACGGTCACCAGGATCATCGCGGAGCTGACCCGGCGGGGCTACTCGGTCGGAAGCTCCAAGGATACCCACTTCGAGGGTTTTGCCATGGACCAGGAGAATACGGACAGCTGGCGCCATGCAAAGGCTGGGGCGTCCACGGTGATCATTTCCGGCCCGAAGGAGACGGACGTGCTCTATCAGCGCCGGATCGAAGTACGGGATCTGCTGGATCTGTTTACTGAAGACTTCGTTGTCACCGAAGGGGATACGGGACTTCCCCTGGCCAATATCGTGACCGGGAAGACGACGGAGGACCTGGATAAGCGCCGGGATGAGAACACGATCGGTTTTTCCGGGATCATTGCCGGTGAAATGACGGAGTACGACGGACTGCCGGTGATCGACGCCACGAGAGATGTCGAAGCGCTGGTGGATCTGATCGAGGAAAGGAGCACAGAACGATGAAAGAAGCTGGAGAAAAGGATCTGATCCTGAAGTTTGACGGAGAGGACGTGCCTATGGTCCCCTTCGTGGAGTCGATCATCAAGGAGACCGTTCTGGGTCTGGTCAAGACCCTGAAGGGCTATGAAGAAGGAATGGATGTGACGATCGAGCTGAAAGAAAAGTAGGCCGATCTCATCCGGGAGGATAGTATGGAGCGATATTCCAGGCAGGAAGCCTTTTTCGGGATAGGAAGCGAGGGCCAGAAAAAGCTGCTGGAAAGCCGGGTCTGCATCATCGGCCTCGGCGCTCTCGGCAGCGCCTCGGCAAACCTGATGGCCCGGGCCGGCACAGGATTTCTGCGCCTGGTCGACCGGGACTATGTGGAGCTGTCCAACCTGCAGCGGCAGATGCTCTACACGGAGGCGGACGCGGCGGAGGCAGTGCCCAAGGCAGCGGCAGCGGCAGACCATCTGGGTCGGATCAACTCGGAGATCCGTCTTGAGCCGGTGGTCGCGGACGTAAACAGCGGCAACATCAGGGCCCTGATCGAAGATGTGGACCTGATCATCGACGCTACCGACAATGTGGAGATCCGGCTCCTGATCAACGAGGCCTGCCACGCTCTTGGCAAACCCTGGATCTACGGGGGAGCGCTGGCCTCCTACGGCATGACCATGAACATCCTGCCGGGAGAGGACAGGCCCTGCTATCACTGCATGTTTGACGACGTAGTTCCGGACGGGGAGACCTGCGCTACGGCAGGAGTGCTGGGGATGCTGACTTCCATCGTCGCCTCCATCCAGTGCACCGAGGCGGTCAAGATCCTGATCGGATCCCCGGATGTCCGGAAGACTCTTCTGGCCTTTGACATCTGGAACAATGAGTTCGATGAGATGGAAGTCGCCAGGAATCCCGACTGCCCGGTCTGCGGAAGGGAGGAATACCGGTTCTACGGCAAGGTGTCCGGAAGCCGGACCGTGAGCCTGTGCGGAAGGGACTCGGTCCAGATCGTGCCGGCCATTGCAGGAGCCGCGGGCGATCCTGAGGCCGCGGGCGGCCCTGGAACCGCGGGGACCTTTGGGGCCGCGGGCGATCCACGGGTCGACTTTGATCAGATCGCCGGCCGCTGGCAGGCCTGCGGCAAGGTGACCTGGAAGAGATTCACCCTGGATCTGGATATCGGAGATTTCGGGATCAAGCTCTTCCCGGACGGGAGGGCCATCATCTCAGGAACTTCAGATGAGGGCAAAGCCCGGGCTCTTTATGACGAGTATGTAGGACTGTAGTTTTGAAGCGGCCGCCGTGATCCGGCGGCCGCTTTTTTGTTGGTGGGTGAAGTGAAAAAAGCAATGTTTTCATCGATATTACAGGCATGGAGGAAAAGTTCGATGAAATCAATTGTTTGGTACTTGGGGTAAAATTTTGCTTTCATCGAAAAACTGCTGAAGCTGGTTGATTCGATGAAACGATCGGGAACGAAGTGCCGTCTGAAGCAATGTTTTCCACTTTCTCCCGGTTTTTACATGATCAGATGTCACTACCCGTGACATAGGCGGTAAGATTTCATCGAACGGTGCCATGAAAAGGCGGATCTCGATGAAACGGTTGGACACGCTAAAAACCCAAAAACAGGCCTTCATCGAACAATTTCCATCCGAAAGCGATTTCGATGAAAACGGAAAAGAATTCGCGATCCACGGGGATCTGCGGTTCCGCTTGCTGCGGGCTGCAGCTCCGAAAAAGGGCTAGCGTACATTGACAAAAGGCAAGGAGTGAGGTAAACTAACAGTAAGTTAAACTTAACTAACTCATCTATAGAAGATGGATTTCCGAAACGAACGGGAGAAACTCCCGGAAGCGACTGGAGCAAGATATGTACCTTGACCTGAAAGATGTGACCAAATCGTACGGGGAAAGCGGAAACCGCACCCAGGTGCTGCGGGGGATCAGCTTCGGGCTGGAGCAGGGGAAGATCTGCGTCCTGCTGGGACCGTCCGGATCGGGCAAATCGACCCTGCTGAATATCATCGGAGGCATCGAGACCGTAGACGGCGGAAGCGTTTCCATCGACGGGGATACCATCGAGCACATGGCGGAAAAGGACCTGTCCAAGTACCGGCGCAACCACCTGGGCTATGTATTCCAGTCATACAATCTGATCCCCAATCTGACCGTACGGGAGAACATCGAAGTCGGGGCTTACCTGTCTGACCAGCCTTTGCAGCTGGAGGAACTGATGAAGACCCTGGGCCTGTGGGAGCACCGGGACAAGACCCCCAACCAGATCTCCGGAGGCCAGCAGCAGCGGACAGCCATCGGCCGGGCCATCATCAAGAACCCGGATCTTCTCCTTTGCGATGAGCCGACGGGCGCCCTGGACTATAAGACGTCCAAGGAGATCCTGGCCCTGATCGAGGAAGTCAACCAGAAATACGGGACCACCGTCATGCTGGTCACTCATAACGACGCCATCAAAGAGATGGCCGACCGGGTCGTGATCCTGCGGGACGGGCAGATCCGGGAAGAATACACCAACGAAATCAAGACGCCGGCGGCGGATCTGGAGTGGTAGCATGAGCAGCAAAGGGAAGACGGGCAATCCTCTCATGAAGCGCATTCCCCGGGAACTGAAGAAGGACCTGGGGAAGTATATCGCGCTGTTTTTGTTTATGGCGCTGATGATCGGCCTGGTATCGGGTTTTATCGTCGCCGACAGCAGCATGATCAAAGCCTACAATGACAGCTTCGACAAATTCGCCGTGGAGAACGGGCATTTCAACTGCGACCTGAAACTGACCGACCGGGCCATCCGCAACATCGAAGATGAGGACGTCACGCTGCACCAGATTTTCTATAAGGATAAGACGGCGGAGATCGGCGGGGAGCCGAAGACGATCCGGGTCTACCGGCTGGAGGACCGGATGGACGGAGGCAAGGTGAAGATCAACGGGGCCGATGTCATGGAAGGGCGGCTCCCCCGGGCGGAGGGGGAGATCGTGCTGGACCGGCTATTCGCTGTCAACAACGGGATCTCCGTGGGCGATACGGTGACCATCGAGGAGCAAAAGCTGGAGGTCACGGGCCTGGTCGCTCTTGGTGATTACAGCTCCATGTTTAAGAACAACTCGGACATGATGTTCAACGCTTCGGCCTTCAGCATAGCCCTGGTGACGGACGGGCAGTTCGGGGCTTTCGGGAACGGCGGCCTGGTCTACTGCTATGCCTGGCGCAATAATGACCAGAGTCTGACTGACGATGAGCAGCGGACCCGGGCGGACGATCTGATGGAGACGGTCTACGAGAATTCCATGCTGGGGGCGGATAGCTCCTGGAGCCCGATGGTGTGGAACATGCTGCTTTCTGCGGACGCTTTTGACGATGGCGGGGATCTGGACGTGATCGAGACCGAGGCGCCTCTGGACGAGTTCGTCTCCCGGCAGGATAATCAAGCCATCCAGTTCACCGGCGAAGATATGGGAAGCGACAAGATCATGTTCGAATGGTTCCTCTATATCGTGACGATCGTGCTGGCCTTCGCCTTCGCCATCACGACCCGCAGCACCATCGAGCAGGAAGCCAAGACCATCGGGACCCTGCGCGCTTCCGGTTATACCCGGGAGGAGCTGCTGGCCCACTACATCCTGCTGCCGGTCATCGTGACTGCGGCGGCGGCTCTGGTGGGCAACGTGCTGGGGTACACGGTCCTCAAATACACTATGGCGAATATGTACTACCATTCCTATTCCCTGCCGACCTATGTGACCGTATGGAGCGGAGAGGCCTTCCTGAAGACGACCCTGATCCCCTGCGCCCTGGTCATCCTGGTCGAGCTTCTGGTGATCGGACGGGCCCTGTCCCTTCCGCCCCTGGCCTTCCTGCGGCGGGATCTGAAGCGGAAGAAACAGAGCCGGGCGGTCCGGCTTCCGGCTTTTCGCTTCGCGACCCGGTTCCGGCTGCGGGTCATGCTGCAGAACCGGTCTACCTACCTGCTGCTGTTTGCGGGGATCTTTCTGGCCAGCGTGATCTTTCTGTTCGGATCCCTGTTCCTGCCTTTGCTGCATCAGTTTAAGGATACCATTCAGGAATCGGAGTTCTGCAAGTATCAGTACATCCTGAAGGAACCGGTGGATACTGAAGTGGCCGGCGCGGAGAAATACGCGGTGACCACCCTGGAAAACGAACGGGGCGAGAAGCTGACGGTCTACGGGATCGATCCGGAGTCCGGATACCTGGATACCCACGCGGCCGCCGGAGCTGCGGCCGCCAAGAGGGGCGACGAAGCTGCGGCCGCCGGCATCGCCGGCCTGTCGGAAAACCACGTCCTGCTTTCCAACTCCTACTTCGATAAGTACGGAACCAAAGAGGGCAGCGAACTGGTATTGAAAGAGGAGTTCACGTCCGATAAGTACTCGGTGGTCGTTGACGGGGCCTACGACTACCCGGCCTCCCTGGCCGTCTTCATGAACATCGACCAGTTCCGGGAGATGTTCGACCTGAAAGACAACTACTATTCCGGATACTTCAGCAACGAGGAGCTGACGGACATCCCCGAGTCCAAGGTGGCGGCGGTGATCACAGAGGAGGACCTTCTGACTACATCCAATCAGCTGGAGGACTCGATGGGCGGGGCCTTCCGCCTCTTCCTGGGATTCTCGATCATCCTCTTCATCCTGATGGTCTACCTGCTGGCCAAGTTAGTCACCGAGCGCAATGCCTACTCCATCTCCATGCTCAAGATCCTGGGTTACACCAACCGGGAAGCCGGCCGCCTTTACAACCGGGCGACCGGGATCGTTGTCCTGATTTCGCTGATCCTGTCGGGAGTTCTGGGTCTGCGGCTGATCCGGGTGATCTACTATACGATGATGCAGTCCTTCAGCGGCTGGCTCACCTTCTATGCGGCCCCCTGGGGCGTGCCGGTGCTCGTTGCGACCGGCATTGCCTGCTACGGCCTGGTCAATCTCATCCTCATGCGCCGCATCCGGCACATCCCCATGACCGACGCGCTCAAGGACGCGGAGTAGATCCAGCCGCGACCTGCTGGGTTGCGGCCGGCAAGCTTGCGGCTGCTGAGTCGTGGCTGCTGGATCTTAGCTGCGGGATCTGCGGCCGATGGAATAGCAGCCGGGAGGTCTGCAAAGGCCGCGTTTTAGGGCGGATCGTGATTTTTCATGTCGCTTCATCGAAATCACAGGTATTGAGAAAAAGTTCGATGAAAGCAGGATCCGGGGGATCTGAACAGAGTTCTGTCTTCATCGAAGGATCCGGTTTCATGGGGGGTCTTCGATGAAATGGACGGTCGAGGGGTCCTGTCAAATGTGATCTTCGCCATGTTTTGCCAGCTATTGCATGATCACTCGTCGCTGCAGACTGCGGTGGCCAGGGCTTTTCATCGAACATAGCTCGAATACGGCCAAGTTCGATGAAATCGCCGAACACAAAATAACGCGAGAACTGACACTCATCGAACTTTCCGCATAACGATGTGATTTCGATGAAACCAGCGAAGAAACCCCATATTGACACCTGGAAATATATGGAATAAACTGGTCCCAGGTAAGGAGGACCAGAAAATGCTGACAAAAAAGGAGATACGCATCGAGGCGGGGCTTGCCAGATCGCTCCACCAGCAGTTGCTCAAGGAAATCGGAAAATTGCCGAAGGGCGTGCTCTACTACAAGCAGGGTCACGGCGCAAAGCGCCCCTACCAGAGGGTCGATGGTCGGGAATTGTATCTCAATAGGGAGAAGCGGGGGATCATCCAGGGGCTAAACGACAAGAAGCAGCTTCAGCGTGCCGTCGACAAGCTGGAAGAAAACCTCCAGCTGCTGCAGCAGCTGGAGAGCGGATACACAGAGATCACCGATCTGATGCCGGACAACATGAGCCCTCCCGCGGCAGGACAGGGCCCGATCCAGAGAACAGGGCTGATCCAGAAAACCGGCCCGCTCCGGAACTCGGGCCAGGCCCAGTATATCGGCCCGGTCCAGAAAGCGGCGCCGCTCCTTTCAAGAGAGAAAGTCAGTGAGATCGCCGCCATATGGAAGACGGAGCACAACGGGAACACCGA
>CAMOZS010000008.1 GCA_946631075.1 uncultured Bacillota bacterium
AACAAAGAGAAGGCTTCCATCGGCTGCCGGCTGGACAGCAGCGTCTGGGGACAGGGCATCGGAAGCCAGGTGGTCGGCCTTCTGAAAGACTACCTGATCCGGCAGATCGGCCTGCGGACCATCACGGCCCATGTGATGAGGGACAACGGGGCCTCGGCCGGGGCAGCCCGGAAGAACGGCTTCGTCCTCAAGTATTCGGATATCTATGAGGACTGGGGCTTCGACGATATGGCCTATATGGACAAATACGTTTTCAAGAGGGAATGGATGGATCATCCGGAGACGGCCGGACTTTTGCCGGTGCAGGTGGAGCAGTTCGTCATGGCCTATGAGGCTGACCAGGACCGGATCCGGGCCATGCTCCCGGAAGGATTCCAGTCCCTTCGGCCGGTCCTTCGGATCAATACGGAGATCCGGGACGAGGAGGTCGTCTACGCGGAGCTCAACACCCCGGTGGAGGCAGACGGCCGGCGGGGCTGGCTCAACATCGGAAACTGGAAGTCCAGCAGGGGAGATGATATCCGCTTCCACAGAGAAGGGAAGACGGTGACCATCACCGCTCCTTTCCTGGAACTGGTCTACACAGGTGTCGGGATCCGGGGCGGCTGCCCGGCGGAGAAGGACAACCAGGGCTGCTACTACCTGGGAAAGGATACCGAGTTCCGGCCGGCAGAGAAGATCGACCAGGACAAGGAATTCTGCGACTGCAGTTTTGCCTGGCGCTTTCACGATGGCGACGGGTCAGGGGTAAGTCAGGGCAAGACCCTGCCCGCGGCCTTCCAGCCTTTGCGAAAGGAATACCCGAAGGAAGAGCTGACCGCCGAGAACGCGGCCAGGATCCCCTGCCGGCAGGTGCTCGGATCCTACATCGTCCGCTTCGAGCGGTACGGAAAAACAGGGCAAACGCTGTGAAGACATGCAAGACTTCGCAGGAAGTATGTGGTAGAATAACTATGTGTATTATTGTATAAAACTCAAGGGAGGATAAGGAGCAGAAATGACGATCGATAAGATTCAGGATGGAGCCAAACTGAAGGTAAAGGTATCCGGCAGACTTGATACGACAACAGCACCGGAGCTGGAGGATGATCTGAAGAAGTCCCTTGACGGCGTCGAGGAACTGGTCATGGACTTTTCGGAGCTGGAATACATTTCTTCCGCAGGGCTCAGAGTCCTGCTGTCATCTCAGAAGATCATGAACAAGCAGGGTACCATGGAAGTCATCGGGGTCAACAGCACGATCATGGAGATCTTTGAGGTCACCGGTTTCATCGATATCCTGACGATCCGGTAGTGGAGGGAAAAGGAATGGACGAAGTCAGAAGCAGACAGCAGGACGGGCAGCTGACGATAGAGCTTTCCGGCCGGATCGACTCGGGAAACGCTTCGCGGATAGAAGAGGAAGTGTTCGCGGCAGTGGGGGACTACATGGGCTCCCGGCTGATGGTCGATGTGGAGAATCTGGAGTACATCTCCAGCGCCGGACTGCGGATCCTGCTGCGCCTGCTGAAAAAGCACAGGAAGCTGAGGATCATCAACGCCTCTTCGGATATCTACGAGATCCTGGAGATGACCGGATTCACCGAGATGATGGATGTGGAGAAGGCTTACCGGTCAGTGTCCATCGAGGGCTGCGAGGTCATCGGCGCCGGCGCCAACGGGACCGTCTACCGGATCAACGATGAGCTGGTCGTCAAGGTCTACAAGGATGCCGACGCTCTGGAGGATATCCGCCGGGAAAGAGAACTGGCCCGGCTGGCCCTGGTCCTGGGGATCCCGACGGCGATCTCATATGATGTAGTGCGCGTGGGAGACAGCTACGGGTCGGTATTTGAGCTGCTGAACGCCCGGTCCTTTTCCGGGATCCTGGCCCAGCAGCCGGAGAAGATGGACTGGTGCGTCAAGGAGTACGTGGACCTGCTGAAACTGATCCACAGCACCAGAGTCCCCAAGGGGAAGCTGCCCTCCATGAGGCAGATCGCCCTGGACTGGGCAAGGTTCGTGCGGGACTATCTTCCGGAGGAAGAAGGGGAAAAGCTGGTCAGCCTAGTCAAGGAGGTCCCCGAAGATCCCCACATGATCCACGGAGATTATCATACGAAAAATCTGGAGCTGACCGGCGATGAGGTCCTGCTGATCGACATGGATACCCTGGCGGTCGGCCACCCCGTGTTCGAGTTCGCCTCTATGTACAACGCCTTCGTCGGCTTCGGGGAATACGACAACAGCGTGACCCAGAAGTTCATGGGATTCGAGAGGGAGCGGGCCGGTGAATTCTGGCGCAGGTCCCTGAAGGCCTATCTGGGAACGGAAGACGAGGACCGGGTCAAAGAAGTGGAGGACAAGGCCAGAGTCATCGGCTACACCCGTCTGATCCGGAGGTCCATCCGCCGGGGCGGACTGGAGGATCCGGAGCGTCTTGCCGAGATCGAGCTGTGGAAGGAAAGGCTGATCCAGCTGCTCCATAGGGTAGACAGTCTGGTTTTTACCGGGAGCCGGATCCGGCTTGAGGCGACCAAGGAAAACCTTCACCTGATGAACGATTTCCTGGAGAAGGAACTGGAGAAGGCCGGATGCTCCGTGAGAGAGAAGATGCAGATCCAGGTGGCAGCCGAAGAGGTCTTCATCAATATCGCCAACTACGCCTACACCCCCAACACGGGAGAGGCAGTCATGATCGTCGATGTGGAGGATGATCCCAGGACCCTGGTCCTGACCTTCATCGACCAGGGAAGACCCTACGATCCCACGAAAAAAGAGGATCCGGACGTATCCCTGCCCGCGGACCAGCGGGAGATCGGCGGCCTGGGTATTTTCATGGTCAAGCAGTCCATGGATGATATGGCCTATGAGTACAGGGATGGTTCCAACATCCTGACCCTGAAGAAGAGACTGGTCAATGAATAAGAAAATCCGATCCTTTTCAAAAGAATACCAACTTGATCCCGCCAGCATCGATGAGATCTCGGATCAGCTGGACAGCTCACTCGAAGACTTCGGCTCCGACTGGCGCAACCGGCTCCGTATCCGTCTGTCCATCGAAGAAGCCCTGCTTCGCATGCGGGATCATTTCGGTGAGAGCGCCAAAGTAAGGCTGGAGATGGGGTCCAGGTTCAAACGGTCCTTCATCCAGATCCGCCACGAGGGGGACATCTATAATCCCCTGAGCAAGACCGAAGTGGATCTGCAGGACTGGTGCGGCGCCATGCTGACCTCCTTCGGGATGTACCCCCAGTACAGCTATTCCAGAGGGGAGAACACCCTCCGGCTGAACCTGCCCATCCGGGGCATGAACCAGGCCCTCAAGCTCCTGATCGCTCTCGCGGTCGGAGGGCTTCTGGGACTGATCTGCACGGTACTCATGCCTGACGGGGTCCAGGCCGTTCTGCTGAATAACATTCTCTTCCCCATTTATGAAATGTGGCTCCGGATCCTGTCCGTTATTTCCGGACCGGTCATCTTTTTCATGGTGATGACGACGGTGCTCAATACCGGATCCATCGAGGAAGTGGGAGGCAGCAGCCTCCGGGTCAGCATCAGGTATATGGGGATCAGTTTCGCGGTCGCCGCGGCGGCGGTCCTGGTCGCTCTTGCGGTCATCCGGATCCCGGTCATAATGGGCGAGACCTTCGGAGTCAAGACCAGTGAATATCTGGAGCGGATACTTCATATCATTCCCGAGGACGCCCTTTCGCCTCTGATCGAGGCCAATACCCCCCAGATCCTTCTGATCGCCTTCATCCTCGGCAACTGCCTGGTCGTTCTGGGAGACCGGGGGCACGGGCTGAGATCGATCGTAAGACAGTGCAACATGGTCGGACTGCTCCTGGCGGAGTGGATCAGCAGATGCGTCCCCTATTTCGCGGCCATGCTGGTCTTCTATGTGATCATGCAGGGGCATTCGGGAGATTTCGGCCAGGTAGCGACCATCCTGCTGCTGGCCATCGCTTTCTCCATCCTCTGCATCTACGTGATCGTGCAGTATGTTTCCATCAGGACGGGAGTTCCGCTGCCGGTGCTGGTACGCAAAGTCTGGCCTCCCTTCATCAAGGCCATCCGGACCGGAAGGCTGGATGACGGATTCGGCGAAACGGAGCACTGCTGCAGCAATAAGCTGGGCATCGAAAAGCATTATACGGAAGTCAGCCTGACCCACGGCCTGCTTCTTTACATGCCCTTCAGCATCATCGGCACCCTTCTGTTCACTATTTTCGCGGCCTGCCAGTATCAGGACAGCCTGTCCCTTGGATGGCTGATCATCGCGGGCACCCTGTCGGTAGTCATGGTGGTCGCCGCGCCTCCGGTGCCGGGTTCCAGCCTGCTGGCCTACATCATGATCTTCGACCTGCTGGGCATCCCCAACATCGCACTGATCGGGGCCATGAACTTCGACCTGCTCTACGGGATCTTCGCCGCCGCGGCCAATCAGACAGCTCTTCAGATGGACCTGGTCCTGCAGGCGGACAGGATCGCTCTTCTGGACCGGGAAACGTTAAGGAGGCGGTAGGATATGCTTGATCAGTTCTCAAGAACAGAACTGCTGTATGGAAGAGAAGCCCTGGACAAGCTGGCATCCAGCCGGGTCGCCGTCTTCGGCATCGGCGGGGTAGGCGGCTATACGGTCGAGGCCCTGGTCCGTTCCGGGGTAGGAGCCCTGGACCTGATCGACAGCGACCGGGTCAGCCTGACCAATCTCAACCGGCAGATCATCGCCACAACGAAGACCATCGGCCGCTACAAGGTCGATGTGGCTGAGGAGAGGGCAAAGGAGATCGCCCCCGGCTGTCAGATCCGGACCTATAAGACCTTCTATCTGCCCGAGACCCAGGATCAGTTCGACTTCCGTCAGTACGACTATGTGGTCGACGCCATCGATACGGTGGCAGGCAAACTGGCCATCATCGAGAATGCCGACAGGGCAGGCGTGCCGGTCATATCTTCCATGGGGGCGGGCAATAAAGTGGACCCGTCAGCCTTTGAAGTGGCGGATATCTATAAGACGTCGGTCTGCCCGCTGGCCAAGGTGATCCGGCGGGAGTGCCGGAAAAGAGGGATCGATTCCCTCAAGGTGGTCTATTCGAAGGAGAAGGCCATCACGCCCATGGAATCGGAGGAGAAGGATCCCAATCGGCGGTCCATTCCCGGCTCCACAGCCTTTGTGCCGTCGGTGTGCGGGCTCATCATCGCCGGGGAAGTGATCAACGACCTTACCGGCAAGCGGGCGGAATACTGAAGACAGGGGGAGAGGACGATGGCAAAACTCAGTTTCGGCATGATCGGAGGAGGAGAAGGCTCTTTTATCGGCGATATCCATCGCATGGGAGCCCAGCTGGACGGGCTGGGTCAGCTTGCCGCCGGCTGTTTTTCGAGAGATTACGGGAAATCTCTGGACTACGGCCGCCGGGCGGGACTGGACGAGGACCGGATCTACCGGACCTATGAGGAGATGGCCGAGGCCGAGGCCGGACGGCCGGACCCGATCGATTTCGTCATCGTGGCCGCCCCCAATCACATCCACTACGACTGCTGCAGGGCCTTCCTCGAGAAGGGGATCCACGTGGTCTGCGACAAGCCCCTGACCAATGAGCTGGAGCAGGCCAGAGACCTGAAGGCTCTGGCTGAGGAGAAGGACCTGCTCTTCGGGGTGACCTTCGTCTATTCGGCCATGCCGGCGGCCTGGTTCATGAAAGAAGAGATCGCGGCGGGGCGGATCGGTGAGATCATCCGGGTCAAAGGAGAGTATCTTTCGGACAACCTGCTGGCGCCCAATGAGGACCTGGACGGGGGCATGCTGTGGAGGATCGATCCCGCAAAGGCTGGGAAGTCCACCTGCTGCGCCGACATCGGTGTCCACTGCCAGCAGCTGATCTCCTATGTGACCGGGCTTTCCATCCGGGAGCTGTCGGCCGATATGACGGTGGTCGGAGAGGGAAGACAGCTGGATACGGATTTTACGGCCAGCCTGCGCTTTGACAGCGGAGCCAAGGGCCACATGTGGTGCTCCAATGTCGCGGCGGGAAAGTACAACGATCTGAACATCGCCGTTTACGGGACAAAGGGGAGCGTGGCCTGGTCTCTTGAGGAACCGGATTTCGTCACCATGAGCGGGAAGAACGGCCAGACGGTCCGCTGCCGGGTGGGAAAAAGCGGCGGCAGCCAGGCGGGCGCCCCCTTCAGGCTTCCGGCAGGACAGAGCGAGGGATGGGTCCTGGCCTTCGCCAATATCTACAGGGCTTTCATGACCGCTCTGATCAGCAAAAAGGCGGGCCAGCCTTTTGCGCGGAACTATCCGGGGATCGACGAGGGGATCGATTCGGTCGCCTTCGTTGAGGCCTGCGTCAGCAGCTGGCAGAACGGGGGAAGGTGGACGGAAATATGCCGGAAAAGATAAAAAAGAGGGGCTCCAGCTCAGGACCGGATCAGGGCTTTCATCAGCGAGCATTCGACGGTCTACTGCGGGACCCATACCCCCCAGGGCTACGAGAACCTGGAGGCCAAGAGGGTGATGGATCTGGACCATCCGGTGGAAACGATCTTTGCCGAGGTAGATTTTTCAGCGGTGGAGGCAAGCGGTAAGTATGTCTGCTCCATCTGCGGCTACGTTTACGATCCGGCGGAGCACGAGGGAGTCGCCTTCGAAGATCTGCCGGAAGACTGGACCTGCCCCCGCTGCAGACAGTCCAAGGATAAATTCAACAGAGCTTAATCACTGACAGTGGAGGAGTATGACAGAGAAGGAAGACAGGAAAAAAACAAAACTGAAGGCCGGCGGGTACCTGTTTGATAACAGGTACCTGTTCTGGCTTCTCGCCCCGCTGCTCGTTGAGCAGCTTTTTGCCTTTGCCGTGGGAGTGACCGACTCGGTCATGGTGGCTTCCGTCGGAGAGTCGGCGGTGTCGGCGGTATCCCTGGTGGATTCCATCATGATGCTGATCCTGGCCCTGATGGCGGCCCTTTCGACCGGCGGAGCGGTGGTGGTAGGTCAGTATCTTGGCCAGCGGCGGCTGACCCAGGTGAGAAAGACGGCGGACCAGCTGATCCTGGCGGTCCTGTCGATCGCCCTCATCATCACGGGGCTGCTGTACGCCCTGAAGGGGGTCCTGCTGCCTCTGATCTTCGGCGATATCGAAGAAGATGTCATGGAATACTGCGACACCTATTATATGATCACCGTGGCGTCGATCCCCTTTATCGCCATCTATAACTCAGGGTCGGCTCTCTTTCGCAGCGCGGGCAATTCCCGGATCAGCATGATCATCTGTTTCTTCATGAACGTGATCAACATCCCGGGAAACTATATCCTCCTCCATGTCTTCCACATGGGGGTCAGCGGGGTGGCGATCCCGACCCTGGCCGCCCGGGTCTTCTCGGCGGTCATGGTCTATGTCTTCCTGCGCAATCCCCGGCTGAAAGTCCACCTGGGAAGGGGGCCCCTGGTCCGCCCGGATCTGCGGCTGATCCGCCAGATCCTGACCATCGGCATTCCAAACGCTGTGGAGAACAGCATGTTCCAGCTGGGCAAGCTGATCCTGCTCAGTCTGATCTCCTCCCTGGGGACCGTCTCCATCGCGGCCAATGCGGTGGGCAATACGGTCGCGGGTCTGGCCATCCTTCCGGGAATGGCGGTCGGCATGGGGGCGGTGTCGGTCATCAGCCAGTGCGTCGGGGCAGGGGATTACGGCCAGGTCCGTTATTATACGAAAAAGCTGATCGTCTGGGCCTACATCGCTATGGGGGTCACCAACGCGCTGGGGATCGTCCTTCTTCCCTGGATCATGGATGTGTACAGCCTTTCCGAGGCGACATCGGATCTGGCGACGAAGGTCCTGCTGCTGAACTTCGTCTGCAGCATCGCCATCTGGCCCCTGTCCTTCACCTTCCCCAATGTGCTGAGGGCGGCGGGAGATGTCATGTACACGATGGTGGTAGGCGTGGGATCCATGTGGGTATTCCGGATCATGGCGGCCTACTTCCTGGCGGCCCATCTGCAGATGGGTCTGATGGGGGTGTGGATGGCGATGATCCTGGACTGGATCGTCCGGTCCATCTGTTTCCTGGTGCGCTACAACAAGGGCCGGTGGATCCACCGGAGCATAGGAGGGTAGTATGGATAGAGATAATCAAAAGCTGAAGTTTGACCGGCACGATCTGATCGTCTGGATCATGGCGGTCACGATCGTCTGGTATGTATTTGGCTTCTCGCTGATAGGGGAGATCCTGTTCTCCAACAGTTTCACTCCCTTTCACGGCCTGATGCAGAAGATCCATTATATGCCCGACGCCAACCGGTTCGCCATCACCATGTATCTGGCCACCCTGCCGGCATTTATCGGGGCCTTCCTGTATACCGGGATCCCCAAACGGAATCGGTTCATCTTTCGGACCTTCCTGCCTTCCCATCCGGGGAACACTGCCGGCATCCTGCTGCTGGGGCTTGCGGTCGGTTTTCTCATGAATTTCGCCTGCATCCTCTGCGCCCTGATCCACGGGGACATCAAGCTTTTCCTCAACTTCGGCCTGTCCCAGATCCCCTTCTATCTGTTCGCTCTGGTCTGCGTATTCGTCCAAAGCTCAGCGGAGGAGCTCTGGACCCGGGGCTTCATGTATGAACGGATCAATGTGCGCTATCCTCTGTGGGTGGCCATCCTGGTCAACGGGGTCTTCTTCGGATTCCTCCATATCTTCAATGACGGGGTCGGCTTCCTGCCCATCCTGGACATCTGCATCTGTGGTGTTTCTTTCTCGCTGGCCAAGTGGTACACCGGGAGCATCTGGTTCCCCATGGGGATCCATACGGCCTGGAACTTCACTCAGAATTTCCTCTTCGGCCTTCCCAACAGCGGGCTGGTCTCGGAGGCTTCCGTCTTCGGTATGGACGCGGCCAGCGCCACCGATTCGGTTGTGTATAACGTTGCTTTCGGCGTGGAAGGAGCCGTGCCTGCTGTCCTGGCGGACGCCGTTCTGGGCATCGCCTGCCTGGTCCTTGCCGCCCGCAAAGGCCGCCTGGGCGAGCTGACCCAGAAGGTGGGCCGTCCCCCTGATCTGCCGGACCCGTCGGAACTGGCAGACGGCCAGAGCCGCTGGGTGTATCGGGAGGATGCTGAGCCGGAGCAGACGGGCCGGGAGGAGATCAGATGAGTCAAGCGAGGACCTTTCACATTGGACCGATCCGCCCGCCAAGTGAGGCGGAGAGCCTTCTCCTGCAGGTGACAAGGGGATGCACCTGGAACAAATGCAGGTTCTGCAATCTTTACCGGGATACCCGGTTCAAGGCCTACAGCGCTGATGAAGTGAAGCGGGATATCGATGTGATCGCTTCCTACGCGGAGGAGATCCGGGGATATCTGCACGGGCTGCAATGGGATCTGGACGGGCTGAATGAACGGCTGGCTTCGATCCCCGACGATGAGCAGCGGCAGTGCTTCTATATGGTCGCCCGGTGGCTGCTTGGGGGAGGGGAGACTGTATTCCTGCAGGACGGCAATACGACAGCGCTCAGCAGCGGCCGGCTGTCGGATGTTCTGATCTACCTGAAGAAGACTTTTCCCCAGATCCGCAGGATCACTTCTTACGGTCGGGCGGAGGAGCTTTCCCGTCATGACGCGGATTATTTCGCTGAGCTGAAGGAGGCGGGCCTTGACCGCATCCATTCAGGTTTCGAGACAGGCTCCGACCGGGTCCTGGAATTGATCCACAAGGGAACGACTTCGGACCACGAGATCAGGGCAGGCAAAAATATCCGGGCCGGCGGTATCGAACTGAGCATCTACTTCATGCCGGGGATCGGGGGCAAGGAATTGTCTGAGGAGAACGCCGAAGGTACCGCCCGCGTGCTGAACGAGGCGGAGCCTGACTTCATCCGGATCCGGACCGGGGCGGTGAAGCCGGGGACGGAATTATATGACGACTATCTGCAGGGACGGTTCAGCCTTTGCAGTGACGACGACAAAGTCCGGGAGATCCGCCGAGTGATCGAGCTTACCCCAAAAGCTGGGACCCGCCTTGTCAGCGATCACATGGTCAATCTCCTGCAGGATATAGAAGGGTGCCTGGGTCTTGAGAGGGACCGGCGCCGGATGCTGGGTCGTATCGACGAGTATATGGAGCTTCCGGAAACGGACCGCAGAGTGTTCCAGCTTTTGCGAAGGACGCTCAGGGCATACGATCTGGATGATATGAAGCGGCTTTCGGAGGCGGAGATGGGGCAGCTGCGGGAGGCGGTTGCGGCGCCGACGGACCGGCAGTGGGACGAGAAGATGAACGGCTACATCAGCAGGTTTATTTAAGGCCTGAATGTGGTGTGAAATCTATTCGGACATAATCGGCGCAGGTGTTCCTTTCCTCGATCAGACCGGAGATTGACGAAGAGTATGTTGCAACGTTTTCCCGAAAAATCGACAATCTGCAACGCAGGGGCATTTCAGGAAGAAAATCAGAGCATTTTCAAGGCCCAAACCGCTTCGGTTGCAGAACCTCTCACGGATTTTCGGAAACCGCAACGATTCACCTGTATTTGATGCAGTTTCTTATTATTTTAAAAATTATTTATAACGGCAGCTGTGATAGCAGCCTTTGAAGGGCCGATTGAGGGCATGACAGCTTGTGTTGTTGCAGTTTCAAAAAAATATGAATCAGAGATGCAACAGTAGAGGGAAAACGCCCCATTGTATCAATGCGTCATTCGGATCTGTTGGCGGGGCTCGGCCGTAGACCGCCACGCGCTAAAGCGCTGCGGTCCTGGCAGAGGGCCTTCCGCGGTTCAGGCTTCGCAAAGCTCGCCATCACCGGGATAGGCCTCTCAACCCGTTTCACGGGCCCGAGCCCACATAGGTTCAACAGTAACACAAAAGGACGGCGAATGCCGTCCTTTGTGTTATGGTGGAGCATACGGGGCTCGAACCCGTGACCTCATGACTGCCAGTCATGCGCGCTCCCAGCTGCGCCAATGCCCCATGGAGCCACTGGCCGGGATCGAACCGGCCACCTGCACGTTACGAATGTGCTGCTCTGCCAGATGAGCTACAGTGGCTCGTATGATAAGGATCTGTTCCCGGAACTGCTAGGATCAGTTCTCGAGGTCGTTGATCATATCATCGATGTCATTATATTGTGTCTGGTCTGTCGTGTTCGGACCGATCTGAGGATCGGATGCCGGGCCGATCAGGAACCAGTAGGCGAGACCCAACAGAGCGAATACCGCCAGGATGATCAGGAAAATGATGATCCCTTTCTTGAAACGGGCGGAATTCTCCGCAGGATCCACTGCAGCTGAAGTCTCTTCGTAAGCGACCTGGCCGCCGGACTTCCTGGCCTGTTTCTCGCGCTTGGCAGCTTCCTTGTCTGCCTTACGCTGTTCTTTTTCTCTGCGTTTGCGTTCCTTGGCGGTAAGGATCGGTTCCTCCGCCGCGGTTTCTTCTGCCGGTGTTTCGGCCGGAATCTCCTCAGCTGCCGGAACCTCCTCGACTGGAGTCTCAGCTGCCGGAACTTCTTCAGCCGGAACTTCTTCGACAGGAGTTTCCTCAACTACCGGAGCTTCCTCGACAGGAGCGACCGGAGTCTCGACCGGAATCTCCTCGACCGGAGCTTCTTCCGCAGGAACTTCTGCTGCCGGAGCTTCCTCAACAGGAGCGACCGGCGTTTCCGCCGCAGGAACTTCCTCGACAGGAACTTCCTCAGCCGGAGTTTCTTCGACAGGAGCGGCCGGAGCTGCCTCTGTCTTCTCAGTCTTCGCGGGAGCCTTGGCCGGAGCGGCCTTGCGGTGCATCTGCTGGACCTGAGAGAAGATTGCCTTCAGGACCTTGCTGTCCTTCTCCTCATAGGGGAGCAGGACGACCTCATCATCACATTTGAATCCGTATATGTGCTTGCCCTCGGAATGGCGAAGCTCGGTAATGTGCGAGTACAGATACTCTTTCCCTGCGACAGTAACTGATTTAGTTGTAAATTGAACTTCCCGTCCGTTTGAGAGGATGTCTATCGTCTTCATCAAATTCTCCGCTTTCAAATACAACCATAAGTTATAATAGACCCAACCCGACTAAAAAGTCAACTAATTTTGTAAAAATTACAGAATTAGGAAGACAAACCAAAAAATCAATGTTATAATGAATCAGCAAATCTGGTTCTAAGTTGATAAAGTAGAGGTTTCGTATGGATATTAGTGTATTAACCGAACAGAGACGAGAAATGGTCATCAATCTGCTGAAGGGAATGAAGATCAGGAAGAGCGATGGCGAAGGATTTGACAAGGACGATGTTTACGCGTGTATGCAGCAGCTATGTGATGTATACGAGAAGAGCATCGATGAACTGACCGTTGGTTATGAAACCGAACTCGGCGAATTGCAGGACAAATATCAGAAATACGATGAGAACAATGATCTTTATATCAGCTTAATCATGGAGGCCAAGAAGAGCAGCAACGAGATCATTAACAAGGCCAAGGACGAAGTAGATGAGATCCTTGCAGCCGGTAAGGAACAGATTGCTCTTCAGGAAGAGGAAATCGAGAAGTGCAGAGCGGCTGCGGCTCAGGAGAAGGCTGACCTGGATACAGAACTTCAGCAGGCCAGAGCGGCTGCCGAGAAAGAGAAGGCTGACCTGGCTGCGCAGATCGAGGAAGAGAAGGCCCAGGCCGAAGCTTCAAGACAGCAGTACAGAGATCAGATGGCCGTCATGGATCAGGAATTTGACGAGATCAAGACCAATATCCTGAGAACCGCCGGCAAGATCGACGGACTGAGAGCCCAGCTGGAAGAAACGGATCACAGCGCTGCATGGGAAGTTCAGGATGAACCGGCCCCGGTCAGCGTACCCGAACCGGACCTGGCAGTCGAGAAGGAAGAACCGGCAGAAGCACCGGAAGAGCTGACCTTCGAAGAACTGGTCGCCAAGCTGCAGGCAGAAGATGAAGCTGCAAAGGCTGGACAGCCGGCAGAAGTAGAAGCGCCGGCAGAGCCGCCGGTAGTTGAGCCGGAGATCGAAGTCCCGGCAGCAGCAGAACCGGAAGTAGAAGAATTCCATTTTGAACCCACATTCGACGCCCCGGCAGAACCGGCCCCGGAGATCCCGGCGGAACCGGTCATCGAAGAGCCGGCAGCAGAGATCCCCGAAGTTGAGATCCCGGCAGTAGAAGTCCCCGAGGAGATCCCCGTACAGGAAGTGATCCCGGAGGAGCCGGTCATCGAAGCGCCGGCGGCAGAGCTTCCCATCGAGGAACTCCCCATTGAGGAACTCCCGATCGAAGAGATCGTAGCGGAGACCCCGGCGGAAGCAGCTGCTGCAGAAGAAGGTCTGGGCAAGATCGAGGATCTGGCCCTGGAGGAGATCCCCGCCGATCTTCCTGAAGCAGCGGAAGCTGTCGCGGAAGAAGAGCCCATCGAAGAGATCTCTTTCGAAGGCCTGGAGGAACTGTTCAAGGATTAGTCGGGCAGACATAGAAGTTCGGCGCACGGCAGCGGGTCGCTGCCGTGCGCATTTTTCGTACTGAGGAGAAGACATGGAAGCACTGAAAGAAAAAATACGCACCGATGGAGTCGCTATCGGCAAGGATATCGTCAAGGTGGACGGTTTTCTGAACCATCAGATCGATGTGAAATTCCTGAACGAGATCGGACAGGAGTTCGCCCGCAGATTCGCGGACGTGAAGATCGACCGGATCCTGACCGTTGAAGCCAGCGGGATCGCCATCGCGGCCTGCACCGCTCCCCACTTCGGCTATCCGCCGGTGGTCTTTGCCAAGAAAGCCGCGCCCAATACCATGGTCGAAGGATTCTATGAGGAAGAAGCCAGATCCTTTACCAAGGGGACCGTATCCAAACTGCGGGTATCCAAACGTTTTCTGCATCCCGGAGAGCAGGTCCTGATCCTCGATGACTTCCTGGCCTATGGCGAGGCTTCCCAGGCTTTGGTCGAGATCGTCCGCAAGGCCGGCGCGGAAGTGGCCGGCATCGGTATCGTGATCGAGAAGGGATTCCAGGGCGGAAGCGATAAACTGCGGGCCAGGGGATGCCGGGTCGAGTCACTGGCGGTCATCGAGAAGATCGAAGACGGCCAGATCACATTCGGAGGAGAAGATGCAGGGGAATAAAGTCGATTATCATATCCACACCACCTATTCCGACGGAGCTTCCACGCCGACCCGGATCATCAAGCAGGCCAAGGAGCTCCAGTACGATGAGATCGCCATCACAGACCACGATAACGTGAAGGGACTGGCGGAAGCCAGGATCGCGGCCGAGGCTGTCGAGATGAAGATCATCCCCGGCATAGAGCTGGCCACCCAGACAGAGGAGGGCATCGGCCTTCACATCCTGGGTTACCGCTTCGATCCCGAAAACGAAAGGCTTCTGCAGTTCCTCGAAGACCTGCTTCGCCGCAGGGACAGGAGAAACGACCTGCTCATCGCAGAGCTGCAGGATATGGGCTATGACATCGGCTTTGAAGACCTGACTACCGGGAAGAACAACTTCATCGGCAAGCCGGTCATCGCCAGGGCCCTGGTCAGCAAAGGCTATATCAAAAGCGAGAAAGAAGCCTACAGCAAGGAGATCCTGGGAAGCGCCCGCTGCCGGGCCATCAAGAAGGAAAAGCCCCAGGCGGAGGAGGCCATCGAAGTCATCCGGTCCGCCGGCGGCATCCCGGTCCTGGCCCATCCCATCCAGACCAGGGGAGTAGGGACTCCGGGAAGCGAAGAGTTCTATGAGAACATGGAGACGATCATCGCCCGTCTGAAGAAGCAGGGCCTGAGGGGCCTGGAATGCTTCCACCCCGACCAGAACGAAGAACAGTCCGCCCGGTTCGTGCAGCTGGCAGAGAAATACCACCTGCACATCACCCGGGGATCGGATTTTCACGGTGAGGACTTCGCCCAGGCGGAGCCGACCGCGGAATACAGATAATTCAAGGAGGAAAGATCATGAGAGTGTATAACACGCTGACCAGAAAAAAAGAAGAACTGAAGACCATCGAAGAGGGCAAGGTCAGGATGTATGTCTGCGGGCCGACCGTATACAACTATTTTCACATCGGCAACGCCCGTCCCTTCGTCGTTTTCGACACCCTGAGGAAATACCTGGAGTACAGAGGGTATAAGGTCAAGTACGTACAGAACTTCACCGATGTGGACGACAAGATCATCAACCGGGCCAAGGAAGAAGGGATCACGGCCCAGGAGGTCAGCGAGAAATACATCGAAGAATATTACAAGGACGCGGCGGCCCTGAACGTCCGCAAGGCGACCGTCCACCCCAAGGTCACCGAGACCATGCCGGACATCATCAAATTTGTCCAGGACCTGATCGACAAGGGCTACGCCTATGAATCCGAGGGAGACGTCTACTACAGGACCCGCAAGTTCGAAGGCTACGGCAAGCTTTCCGGCAAGAACATCGACGACCTGATCATGGGAGCCAGCGAGCGTACCAACGCCGCCGACGGCGAGAAGAAGGAAGATCCCCTGGACTTCGCCCTCTGGAAGGCCCGCAAGGAAGAGTCGGAGATCGCCTGGGAATCCCCCTGGGGTATGGGCCGGCCGGGCTGGCACATCGAATGCTCCGCCATGTCCAAGAAATATCTGGGCGACACCCTGGATATCCACGCCGGCGGCGAAGACCTGCAGTTCCCCCATCACGAGAACGAGATCGCCCAGTCGGAGGCGCACAACGGCAAGCCTTTCGCCAACTACTGGATGCACAACGGATACATCAACGTGGATGGGGTGAAGATGTCCAAGTCCCTGGGCAACTTCAAGACCGTCCGTGACCTGCTGACCCAGTATGACGGAGAGGTCCTCCGTTTCCTGATCCTCAGCGGACACTACCGGGGCCCCATCGATTTCAATCCCGAGATCCTGTCCCAGTCGGAGAACGGCCTGAAGCGGATGCGCAATGCCAAGAGCAACCTGAAGCACCTGATCGCGACAGCAAAGGCTGAGGGCGAAGGCGCCGGATGCGCGGCGGCCACTCAGGAGGAGAAGGACGCTCTGGAGAGCTTTGACCAGTACCGGCAGAAGTTCATCACAGCCATGGACGATGACCTGAATACAGCAGATGCCATCTCCGCGGTCTTCGAGCTGGTCACCGCCATCAACACCGCGGTCAAGGACGGAGCATCCAGGGAATTCGCTCAGGGCTGCATGGATATCCTGATGGAGCTGTGCACCGTGCTGGGCCTGCTTCAGCAGGAGCACGAAGAGGAGGTCGAGATCGAGCCGGAGATCCAGGCTTTGATCGATGAGCGGCAGGAAGCGAGAAAGGCGAAGAATTTCGCCCGGGCCGACGAGATCAGAGACCAGCTGAAGGCGCAGGGCATCACCCTGAAGGATACACCGCAGGGTGTACAGGTCGTCCGTGACTGAACTTAAAGGAGACCGGATGGAGGAAAAACAGGCCCGCGTCCTGAACACGGACGCTCTCGCCTACATGGGCGATGCGGTATACGAGATGATGGTCCGGCGGGAACTTCTGAACCGGGGGATCAGCCGGTCCGACCGCCTGCACCGGATGGCGACCGGCTACGTCAACGCCGAGGCCCAGGCCCGGATCATACGGAGCCTGCAGCCGGAGCTGACCGAAAAGGAGCAGGAACTGATCCGCCGCTGGCGCAATCACAAGTACCATTCCAAGGCCAGGCACGCCGACCCCATGACCTATAAGTGGGCGACGGCCTTTGAAGCCTGGATCGGCTATCTGTATCTGACCGGAGACCTGCAAAGGCTGGACTGGGCCTTCGCGGAGAGTCTGCGGATCATAGATCATAAGAAGGAAGACTGAGATGTCATCAGGAAAGAAGAAGCACAAGAAACAGGTTCGGAACAAATCCAAGGACTGGCTGATGGACTACTATGAGACCGGCCGGGCTTTTGATGAAGAGAACCGGCGACGCCAGGAGGAGGAAGGGATCCCCAAGCCGAAGGGGCTGAAGAACATGAACTCCTTCGAATGGGCCTGCGTGATCGTCATCGTCCTCGGACTGATCGGCTGTTTCGTCCGTTATGTTGTTTTGAAAATATGAGGTAATCAATGAGCTGGGCAGACGTATTATTTGTCAACATGTGCAGAGACATCCTGGATAACGGGTTCAGCACCGAAGGCCAGAATGTCCGCGCCAAGTGGCCGGACGGAACGCCGGCCCACACCATCAAGAAATTCGGAATAGTGAACCGGTATGATCTGCAGGAGGAATTCCCCGCCCTGACCCTGCGGCCAACCTATATCAAGTCGGCCGTGGATGAGGTCCTGTGGATCTGGCAGAAGAAATCCAACCGCACGGCAGACCTTGCCAGCGGGATCTGGGATGAATGGGCCGATGAGCAGGGAACCATAGGCAAGGCCTACGGCTATCAGATGGGAGTGAAATACAGATTCCCCTTCGGGGAGATGGACCAGACGGACGCGGTCCTCTGGCAGCTGAAGAATGCTCCCTATTCCCGCAGGATCATGACCAACATGTACAACTTCGCCGACCTGACCGAAATGGGACTGGAGCCATGCGCCTACAGCATGACCTTCAATGTGACCCGGGAGCACGGAGACGGAGGAGAGGGAAGCGGCCGGTTCAAGCTGAACGCCATCCTGAACCAGAGGTCCCAGGACATCCTGACGGCCAACAACTGGAACGTAGTCCAGTACGCAGTGCTCCTGATGATGTTCGCCCAGGTCTGCGATATGATCCCCGGGGAACTGGTCCATGTCATCTCCGATGCTCACATCTATGACCGGCATGCTCCCATCGTACGTGAGATGATCGAGCGGCCCCAGTTCAAGGCCCCCGTCGTCCGGCTCAATCCGGACATCAGGGATTTCTATCAGTTCACCAAGGACGATGTCATCATCGAAAACTACCAGAAGAATCCGCAGATCAAGGATATTCCTGTAGCGATCTGAGCAAGGAGAAATATATGAACGCGATCGTAGCAGTGGACCGGAACTGGGGGATCGGCAAGGACAACGACCTGCTGATCCATCTTCCCGGCGACCTGAAATATTACAAAGAAAAAACCATCGGCAACGTGATCATCGTCGGCCAGAGGACTCTGGAATCTTTTCCGGGAGGGAAGCCTCTGCCCGGCAGGACCAACATCGTACTGAGCGACGACCCAGCCTTTGTGCGGGACGACTGCATCGTCTGCCGGACCAAGGACGAGGTGCTGGAAAAAGCGGCGGAATATGATCCCGAAAAGGTCTTCATCTGCGGGGGAGCATCGATCTACCGGCTCTTCCTGGAGGACTGCGATGCACTCTATGTGACCAGGATCGACGCCGCCTTCGAAGCGGACACCTTCTTCCCCGACCTGGATGAGCTGGGATACCGGGTGGACTGGGCTTCGGAGCCCATGGAAGAGAAGGGTTACAGCTACCGGTTCTGCCGGTACGTCAAGGAGTAGGATCGGAGGCAGAAGTGGCAGAGAAGATCATTGGCAGGAACGCGGTGATGGAGGCCCTGCGGACGGACCGGGAGATCGAGAGGCTGATCGTGCTCCGGCAGAAGCCCGGCGCAAAGGCTGAGGGGTCCCTGAAGAAGATCCTGGCCAAGGCCAGGGACCGGCATATCCCGGTGGATTATGCCGACCGGGCGGGACTGGACCGGATCGCCGGGGGAGGAACCCATCAGGGAGTGATCGCGACGGTATCGGATTACGAATACCGGACCGTAGAGGACCTGCTGCGGACAGCGGAAGACAGAAATGAAGCTCCTTTTCTCATCATTCTCGACGGGCTGGAGGACCCCCACAATCTGGGGGCCATCATGCGGACGGCGGAGTGCGCCGGGGCCCACGGGATCATCATTCCCGAGAGAAGGGCGGTCACGGTCAACGCGACGGTCATGAAGACTTCGGCGGGAGCGGCGGAGCATATCGGCTGCGCCAGGGTGACCAACATCGCCAGGACCATCGAGCAGCTGCAGGAGCAGGGGATCTGGATCTACGGCTGTGACATGGACGGAGCCAGCCTTTACGAGACCGATCTGAAGGGGCCGGCAGCCATCGTCATCGGAAACGAAGGCAGGGGGATCAGCCGGCTGGTCAGAGAGAAGTGTGACTTCATCATCTCGATCCCCATGAAGGGACAGATCAATTCACTCAACGCGTCCAACGCGGCGGCGATCGTGACCTACGAAGCGCTGCGGCAGAGGGAAACAGCAGTATGACAGAGAATACAGACAACAAACTTGTCAGAAGAGCCCAGGCGGGGGATCTGGCGGCAGAGGAGGAGCTCCTGCGCCGCTATAAGGAACTGGCCAGAGTCAAGGCGAACATGTACTACATGGTCGGCGCCGATGAAGACGATGTCCTGCAGGAAGGGATGATCGGTCTGCTGAAAGCGGTCCGCCAGTTTGACCCGGATAAGGAAGCGGGATTCCGGACCTATGCCGGGATCTGCATCACCAACCAGATCATCAGCGCCATCCGCAGTTCCCGGAGAAACAAGCACAAGGCCCTGAACACATCCGTATCGCTGGACACTTCCATCGGGAATAAGGAGGGAGGAGCCGAGGACGACCGGCTGAGACTGGAGGATACCCTGATGGCGAGCCCGGCGGATTCGCCGGAACAGATGCTGCTCATGCGGGACATCATCGAATGCATCCTCCACAACGATGATAAGGTCTTCAGCCCCTACGAGCTGCAGGTCGTGACCGAGCGGATGCGGGGCAAACCTGCGGATATGATCGCCGAGGAGACCGGTCGGACCAGGAAATCCGTGGACAACTGCATGCACCGGGCCAGAAAGAAGATCCTGGCCTATCTGACAGCGTGATGAGGGCTTTGCGATAAGACAAAAACACTGCGCGATCGGACAAAACCCGGTTGACATGAAAGACAAAATATAGTAGGATAGATCGTGATCGGCGTGCTGCTGTAGCTCAGTCGGTAGAGCACCTCATTGGTAATGAGGAGGTTCGGCAGTTCAAGTCTGCTCAGCAGCTCCATTTTTTTTTAGAAAAGCTTTCAGGATTCCAATTTGTAGGAGGGAAACAATGGCAAAGCAGAAATTCGAAAGAAACAAACCGCATATCAACATCGGTACC
>CAMOZS010000009.1 GCA_946631075.1 uncultured Bacillota bacterium
CAGCCTGAAAGCTTTTCCGGCGAAATGCAGTACAATGTATTTCGCCGGGTTTTTTTCTATGTTAATATGATAATATATTAACGGAAGAGAGAGGATCCCTCATATGATTTCTATACATGTCAACGCGTCAAAAGAATACGATGTCATCCTGAAGGCAGGAGTCCTGTCGGAAGCCGGGGCCCTGATACGGGAGGATCTTTCCCGCCGCCGCGGAACGGCCGGGATCCTGCGAAGCCGCAGGGTCTGCGTCGTAACGGACGAAACAGTGGGAGACCTTTACGGCGGCCAGCAGCAGACACTGATCTCCTCCCTTCGCGAGGCGGGATTTGACGTCAGCCGGTTCGTTTTCCCCGGCGGTGAGGGCCATAAAAACATGCAGACCATCGAGGACCTCCTGGATCATCTGACCCGGAACCGGTTCTCAAGGTCCGATCTTCTGGTCGCCCTGGGAGGCGGCATCGTCGGAGACGTGACCGGTTTCGCAGCAGCGATATACCTTCGCGGGATCGATTTCGTACAGATCCCGACGACCCTTCTGGCCGCGGTCGACTCCTCAGTCGGCGGCAAGACCGGGGTCAATCTTCCGGCCGGCAAGAACCTGGCCGGCGCCTTCTGGCAGCCCAACCTGGTCCTCTTTGATCCGGCGGTCATGACCACCCTGTCTCAGGACCTGCTCCTGGACGGCATGGCGGAGATCCTCAAAGCCGGCTTCATCGCGGACAGCACAGCCATCTACGCCGCTCTGATGGTCCCCCAGGACACGGACGAGACCGGCGATCCGACCGGAAACGAGAATGGCACATCCTCATCCCTGTACAATTTCCTCCGCATGGGCCAGGCCGGTCCCCGGCCGCCCATCTTCGATCATCCGGAGGAGATGATGCGGCTGATCGCCAAGGCCATCGATATCAAGCGGGTGATCGTCGAGGAGGACGAGCGGGAATCGGGCAGCCGCAAGCTCCTCAACCTGGGCCACACGGTAGGCCACGCCATCGAAAAGTGCAGTGACTATTCCATCTCCCACGGCGCGGCGGTCGCCATGGGTACGGCCATCATCGCAAAGGCTGGGCAGGCCCAGGGATGGGTCAAGGAGGGATACGGCGACGATATCTGCGCCATCCTTCAGTATTTCGGCTATGATCTTCACTGCCCCTATCCAGCCTTTGCGCTGGCAGACGTAGCCTATAACGACAAGAAGATCCAGGGTAACCAGATCACCCTCGTCATACCCGAATATCCGGGACACAGCACGTTAAAAGACGTCCCCGCGCTGGAGCTGGAGCAGATCATCCAGCAGGGACTTTAAGAAAGGAACTGAATCATGGACATCACTCTGATCCCAACAAAGCTCAATGGTACGATCAATACGCGGCCATCCGTGCTCTACAGCCTTCTGCACGCCACCTGTCAGGCTCTCGCCCTGCATCAGGTCCGGACGGGAGCCTCGGGAGCCGGCCCGGCAGGCGCTGCCAGAGCCAAGGATTTTACCCGCCTTCCCGGCTGCTGGTCCCGGGATCTGGAAGTGGTGCTGAACTGTTTTGAGTCCCTCGGCGGCGACGCGCCCGCCCTGTTCTGTTCCGACAATGTGAAGGCCTTTTCCATGATGCTGCCCATCGCCGCGGCGACCAAGCAGAAGGTCTCCTTTACCGGATCCGGGGAGTTCCCCAACAGCGTGGTCCTTCCCCTGGCCGATGTACTGAAACTCAGGGGAGTGTCCTTCAGCAAAGGTTCTCTCAAGATCAAACGCCGCGACCGGGAACGGATCCACGAGATCTGCACCCTGTCGAAGAAGGTCTCCTACGGTTCCTTCTCTCTGACCGGACGGGAGGATCCCTATTTCATCGCGGGCCTGCTTCTGGCCCTGCCCCTTCTTGAAGGAAACAGCTCGGTCCGCATGACGACTATGCCGGATTCCACGGAGCTTCCGGATATGGCGGTCACCGTCCTGCGTCAGTATGGGGTCGCCATCCTCCGTTCCGTTGACGACTATGGCTATCCCTTCTTTGAGATCCCCGGAAACCAGACCTTCCGCATCCCGGAAACGGTCAGTCTGGAGGGAGACTGGACCCGGGCCGCCTTCTGGCTGGGCTGCGGCGCTCTTGGCGGAAACGTCACGGTCCGCGGTCTGTCAGGAGATTCCCATCAGGTATGCCGGCAGATCCTGGACAAGCTCCATTCCCTGGGCGCGGCGACAGGCCTTTCCACCGACAGCGCCAACGTTGTCTCCGGAGTCCTGCAGGGATGCAATATCAACGCCTCCCGGATCCCGGACCTGGTGCCGATCCTTTCTGTGATCATGGCCCACGCCTCCGGCACTTCCATGCTGACCGGCATCGACAGCGACCAGTTCGCCTCGGTTTTCCGCGTCCTGGATGCCTTTGACGCGGACATTTCCGACGGAGGCTCAGGATTTTCCTTTACCGGCCGGGCCATCCTGACCGGAGGCGAGATCGACGCCTCATCCGATCCTTTGATTGTCCTGACCGCTACGGCGGCCTCCTGCATCTGCAGAATGCCGGTGACCATCCGCAACGCGGGCATCATCAACAAGACATTCCCGGGATTCTTTGAAGACTACACTGCTCTGGGCGGCAAGATCGAAAGGTAGGCAGACTATGTACGACGCGTCATATCAGGTCCGTGAGAGAAACGTTCTCAGAGGGATCGTTTTTTCCTTTCTCACTTTTATGATCTACAACATCTACTGGGTCTACCAGCTCCAGAAGGATACCAACCGGCTGATGGGGCTTCGCAATGAGCCCAGCCCGGCTTTTGTCGTCGTCATGTCCATCATCACCCTCGGCCTCTACCAGTGTTACTGGGCCTACCGCCAGGGAGTGAAATTCCGCGACGAAGCCCGGGCCCGTGGCAGCAATGAAGCAAACGACTGTCCCGCCCTCTACCTGATCCTGCAGCTGTTCAATTATCTGATCGGGGTCACAGCCATCGTCAACACAGCCCTGATGCAGGACCGGCTGAACCAGCTTTTGCGGATGCGGGGACAGGGGCGAAGGGCCTATGATCCGGATCGGTTCAATCATTCTCCGGAGGGGGACATCGCCCGCAGGGCCAGGGAACGGGCCGCCGCCTACGAAGCTGAGATCGCGGAGGACCAGCTCCTTCAGGACGGCATAAACGGCAAGCGCAGCAGCCATTTCCTGCCGAGAGATACACAAGAAGATGATCGGTGAAAATATATGAAATTCGTTATCGCGCAGGGGCTTGGGATCGTCGCAACCCTTTGCTTCCTTTTTTCCTTTCAGGTCAAAACCAATAGAAGACTCTATCTGCTGCAGGCAGCGGGCTGTCTGGCCTTCGCCGCCCAGTTTCTGATCCTGGGGGCTCTTGGAGGCTGCGTCAGCCAGCTCTTCATCATTGTCCGCAACATGATGCTGTCCATGTACAACCGCTGGGCCTGGGTCCGGTGGAAAGGCTGGGTGCCCATCTTTCTGGCAGGCGCTGTCTTTCTGACCTGGTGGACCTGGGACGGGCAGGTCAATCTCCTGCCTCTTATCCCCATGTCCGCCGGCACGATCGCCCTGTGGACCAACAATGCCGGGATCATCCGCCTGGTCAACATGTGCATCTGTTCTCCGACCTGGATCGTCTATGATATCCTGGTCGGGGCCTATTCCTCGATCATCAACGAGGTCGTCGTCATCGGTTCTGTGATCCTGTCCATCTATCGCTACGGGATGAAGGAGCTTCTGGACCCCGAGTCCGACTTTCAGAAGGGCGGCATGAAGGAAAATTAAAAAGGGCCGGGCGAAGATGCCGGGCCCCTGGTATATCTATGTCACCTATGGTAGTACGATCATACTACCGGGTAGTACGTTTGTACTACCCTACATGTACTTCCTTATTCACTTCCTTATTCGTTCTCCTCTCCATAGAACCTGCAGCCGTTGCGGCCTGCCCGCTTCACTTCGTAGAGGGCCGCGTCCGCGTCCTTGAACATATCCTCTGTCGGATTCCTCCGGTCGCCGAAGGCGACGCCCACACTGAGAGACGTCCTGGGCAGACTCCCCTCCGGATTGGCGAGCTGCCGGTTGATCGCGTTGATCTTCTCCTCGACCTGGGGCCGCATGCTGGAATCAGCGAAGAGCATGATGATGGCGAACTCGTCGCCGCCGATCCGGCAGACATAGTCCTCAGCCCGGAACTGGGACTGGATCAGGCGGACCACCCTCTTCAGGATGATGTCTCCCACGCTGTGTCCGTAGGTGTCGTTGATCTCCTTGAACTCATCCACATCGATCAGGATCAGGCCGATGGTATTCCTGTCCAGCTTGTGGAACTGTTCTTCGAATCCCGCCCGGTTATAGGCTCCCGTCAGCCGGTCATGGATCGCCTCATAGGCCAGCAGATCGCTGTGGGCCTGGACCTCATCGTACATCCGGTTGTAGACCGAAGCCAGGTACTGCAGCTCGAAGGCCCCCTTCATGGGAAGGTGCATTTTCTGGTTGATAAAGCCGATATTGTTTCGCAAAGGCTGGAGCACCAGGAAGATGATCAGAAGGACCATCACGAAGAAGATCAGGATCATGATTACGATCATGACATTGGTGGTCCGCAGCATGCTGGCCATGTGCTCAAAGTTGGCATTCTGCTTTTCCTCGATGCCCTGGATCAGCTGCTGAAGGCAGTCCTCCACATTGGCCGAGATCGCGTCCTTCTTCGTCTGATACTCTTCATCGAAAACCATGGTCCTGGCCCGCTCCATCTTCTCATCCGCGGAGAGAGCCCGGTCCGCCGCCGACAGCCTGACCTCCCGGACCCTGTCCGGAGCAGTCCTCAGGTCATAGCCCTGCGCCTCCACGACCAGCCGCATGGCGTAGATCTCCGGCTCCATCAGCTCATTCGACTCCTGGAGGGCCGCCTGAAGATACTTCAGCGCTTCGGACTGGGGCATGTTCTTCTCAAGGCTTTCCAGGGCTTTGTCCCTGGTCCTGGTCTGATCGCTCTCGATGAAATAATTCTCCATTGCCTTCGGATCCGCGGTGATCGCGAAAGAACGCACCTGATTGGTCAGGTAGTCCGAGGCGTCCATCATGTCATCCGCATTCTCTTCACAGAGAATGAAGATGGCCATTGTGTCTTTCAGGTCATGGTAATTGTCCGAGAGCCGGTTGATCCCGATCAGCATCAGGACCGCTACCAGAACAATCACCGCCACCAGGATTCCATTCAAAACCTGAAGATGGATCCCGCCGACGCGATCCGCCGGGCTGCCGGGGTTGTTTCTTCTTCTTTCTTTCATGGTTTCCGTAGGCCGGCAAAACCTACATTTCAAGCCGCTTCTTCATGTTTTCGTAATAAACACAGGAGATCAGGGCCGTTTCCTTGGTGATCTTTCCCGCCCGGAAGAGCTGCATCAGGCTGCCGTCCATAGTACACATTCCCTCGGCAGCCCCGGCCTGCATAGCGGAATCCAGCTGGTGCAGCTTGCCTTCCCGGATCATATTCTGGATGGCCGGGGTGGACTTCATGATCTCAAATACCGGTACCTGTCCGCCGTCGGTGGACGGGACCAGCTGCTGGCATACGACCCCCTTGAGGATCTGGGCCAGCTGGATCTTGACCTGCTGCTGCTGGTTGGCAGGAAAAACATCGATGATCCGGTTGATCGTATTGGCCGCGCTGCTGGTATGAAGCGTCGAAAGCAGCAGCACGCCCGTCTCCGCCGCGGTGATCGCGGAAGAGATCGTATCGTAATCTCTCATCTCGCCCAGCAGGATGACATCCGGACTCTCCCGCAGCGCTGACCGCAGGGACTCCAGATATCCCGGGGTGTCGATGGAGATCTCCCTCTGTGAAACGATGGATTTCTCATGACGATGGATGTATTCGATCGGATCCTCCATCGTGATGATGTGTCCGTCCCTGGTGTGGTTGATCCGGTCGATCATGCAGGCCAGGGTCGTGGACTTGCCTGTTCCTGCAGCTCCGGTGATCAGGACCAGGCCCTTTTTTTCCTCCGCCAGAGACAGGACCGTCTCCGGTATGCCCATCTGGACCGGATCCGGCAGCCCGAACCGGATGACGCGGATGCCCGCGGCCATCGAGCCACGCTGGCGGAACACGTTGACACGGAACCTTCCCATTTCTCTTACCGCGAAGGAGAAGTCATCGTCCATGCCCTGGTCGATCAGTTTCCGGTCCCTGCTGCTGACCTGGTAGATCTGTCCCACGATATCGTTGATCGCCTCCGGCAGGAGCCGGTCTCCTTCCCGGAACTGATGCCCCCGTACCTTGTATGTCACCGGAAGCCCGGCGACCAGGAATATATCCGAAGACTCCCTCTCCATTGCCGTCCTGAGTATATCTAAAATATTCATTCTTCTGTCCTTTCCGGAATCAGGGCTTCTGCCTTTATCAGAAGTCCGGCTGCCATAATCCGTCGATGGTGTCCTTTTCTTCCCATTCCTTTTCGAGGGTCCACTGGTCGATGGTATAGTCCCCGCCTTCGGCCGGCTGCAGCCGGACCGTCAGACGATAACCCTCTTCTTCAAAAACCTTCTCCACTCCGCCGTCCGCGGCCTCAGCTTCCGGCAGGTCGGTCAGCTGACCTCCCCCCGCCAGGATCTGGTCCGCCTCCTGCAGGAATTCCTGACCCCTCTGCTCCAGAGCGTAGCGGGTCTGGGTAGAACCGGCGAACATGTCCGCCATGGCCTTATCTGCCCCCGCTGTCGAGAAGGTCAGGATCGCCATGACCGTCAGACATATGCTGATGACCGTCAGCAGAAGGGCTACGGGACCCAGTTTGATCGGTATCTGTTTCATCGTCCCGCCTCCTCTCTGATGTAGACCCCGGTGTCCAGAGTATACAGGGGAGTCTCCGACGGTCCCTCATAGACCGCGATATGGCTGTTCACGAAGTTTCCCGTCTGCGACCTCTCCGGCGCCCAGGTCGCCTCCAGCCGCAGGGATGCTTTATCCGCCGCTGCCGCCTCCCGGCTGACCGGTTTCATGTCCGCGTCATAGTAGGCGGTCAGAAGGCTCTCCCCAACCTTTTCTTCAAGGCCGGCGTTTCCGTCCTCACGCAAAAGCTGGAGCATCTCCTCTCCGCTCTCCGCCGCGGCGGCTGCCTCCGCCGCGTTCTGGGCCAGACAGACCGCGTTGGTCAGCTGCTGGGCCTGCCGGCTCTGGGACCTGGCAAGGCCGAATACCTGTGACAGGACCGCGATGACCAGCACGAAGATGATCACCATCAGCACCGTTTCCAGATAGAATGCAGTCATGGTCCTTTCCCTGTTCACCGGTCATCACCTCCTCCCGCGTGCAGGAGGATCCTGCCGGCATCCGTCGTCACGGCAAACACATCCTCCCCGATCTCTTCCACGTCAAAGACCGAGGTCTCCGCGATGGGCTGAGCCTGCTGCGGATCCAGGTCCGCGTCCAGGCGGCCGTAGTATTCGACCAGACAGCCGTCCTTCAGGAAGATCCTCAGCCCGTAGGCCGTCCCGCTGTCCCGGATGGTCAGGACCTGACCCTCCGCCCCTTCTTCCGCTGTCACGTCCTCCGCCGCAGCTGTCTGCGTGCAGGTGACCAGATAGGAGCGCAGGGCGCGGGTCTGGCTGTTGCCGTCCTGGCCCGTTACCGAATCGCTGTACACCTGCGCGCCGAAGACGACCAGCAGCAGGAATCCCAGCAGGAACAGGGCCGCTATTCCGATTGTATATAATCCCAGAAGGGAACTCTTTTCCCGTTCCATAGCACCTCTCGTACGTCCGCCGTACCCTGTATCATCTGAGTGTGACCTTGACCGCCGGCGGCAGGTTCTGCGCGAAGGCGTCATAAGTCACGTAATAATCCTCTTTATTGATCTGCAGACCGTAGTTGTCTTCCAGGTAGGCCAGCTCCGACGGATAGACCCCCTCGACGACATAGCACTGGCGGGCGGCGCTGGTAATGGTCTGCTTCAGCGCGGCCGCGCCCTCCTCCCTGATGTTCCTGCTCCCGGCGCCGACTGCCCACCATGCGAGGACGCCGGCGATAAGGCACAGGATCAGCAGGCAGACGATCAGCAGTGTTGTTCTTTTGACTTTGTCCGAATACATGGCAAACCCTCTGCTCCCTGCTTAACCGATGGTGTTCATGATGCCGATCAGCGGCAGCATCACGCTGAGCAGCGACAGCCCGACCGTCACCATGAGGACTCCGGACAGGACCGGATCGATGGTGCCGACCAGACGGTCCACCTGATGCCCCGCGTTCTCCTCCAGCAGCTTGGTCAGCCGTCCCAGGACGGATTCCATATGGCCGCTGCGCTCTCCCGCCAGCAGCATCCGCCCGTAGACCGGCTCCAGCAGCTGCTCATCGTAGGCTGCCTGGGCGAAACTGTGTCCATCCTGCATCCGTCCCAGACAGGTCTTCAGCTTCTCTTCCAAAGGCTGATAATCCGTCATCTTGATGCTCTCATGGACCGCTATGTCCTGCATCTCTCCGCTGGCCAGGAAAGTCTCCAGAGCGGAGGTGAAACGGAACAGGGCCATGCTCTCCAGGATGTTCTCGCAGATGGGCACCTTGCGGAGCAGCTTCTCAAGGCCGGCCCGCTTGTTGCTGTTCCAGGCCGCCCGGCCGATCAGCAGGGCCAGGGCCAGAATGATCATGATGATCAGAGCCACCCAGCTGAAGCCGTAGGCCCAGCGGATGTAGCTGTAGCTGGAGGCCGCCAGGCTTCCCGTCATCTTGTCGTACACGTCGGTGAAGGTCGGCAGGACCTTGGCCAGCATGACCGCCAGGACGATGATGATCATCACCAGCATGGCCGCCGGATAGGTGATGGCCGCCTTGAGCTTCTCGCCGATGGTCTTCTGATCCCTGTAGTAATCCGACAGGCGCATCAGCACGTCTTCCATACGGCCAGCGCTCTCGCCTGCCCGGATCATCTCCAGAGCGTACTCCGGAAAGATCCCGGTCCCTTCCATGGCCTGAGACAGTCCCTGTCCCTGTTCGACCGACTGCTTCATCTGCTCCAGAGCTATGCCCAGAGCCCCTTCGGTCTGCTTGCTCTGGCCCAGCAGGGCGATCGCCTCATCGGTCTGGATCCCGGCGCGGACCATCATGCCCATGCTCTCGCAAAACGCGCTGACCCCCAGATTGTCCAGTTTCTTGACTTTACTCATTTCCATTCTCCACTAATAAAAATATACATCCGAGTAGTGACTGCCGTCGCCGATGAACTCACTGTCCGCTCCGTTGGAAGCGAAGGTCAGATCCAGGCGGTTCCAACTGTCTCCGCTGACTTTATAATCTACCGTGACCCATCCGGTCTCCTCGGTATAGAACATATTCCAGGCATGATACAGATTGTCCGGCGCCACGTATCCGAAAATGACCTTTGTCGGAATGCCCTGGCTTCGCAGCATGGCCGCGGCCAGTGAAGCGTAGTCGAAGCAGATCCCCTTGCCGCTGGACAGGGTCTCGTCCGGCGTAGGAAGATATCCGGTCTGTACCGTTGCCGCCTTCTCTTTATCATAGGTGACGTCACTGCATATGAGCTCGTATACGCCAGAGACCACATCCATGGCCGAGCCAGCCTTTGCGGAGATCTCCGCCGCCTTCTTCACGCAGGCCGAGTCTTCGGAATAATCCACGTAGTCGCTGGGCCGGAGGAAAGGCTGGAACTCATCCGACAGCTGAACGTCAGCCGAGGTGGAATAGAGCTCCGCGTACTTGCTTCCGGTGATGTTCTCCATGACCCGGAACTGATATGTGCCGTCCCCGCACTGCAGGGGGAATACGGAGGGCTCTCCGTCGGAACTGATGTCGTAGTTGTAGGTGTCCTCCCCTTTGACCACCTGGAATTTCAGGCGGGATGAGGACGTGGCCGAAACAGCCACATAGCCGTCCGAGGTCCTCGATGTGTCGATCGAAGCGCCGGCTGACGAAGAAGCCTCATCTTCATGAAAGGAAGCCCCCTTATATTTGGGCACCTTGTAACCGCCGCCCTTGTCCGATCCGGCTTCAGCTCCGGCCTTGGCTCCGCCGTCCGCCGAGCCCCCGGCCGCCTCCGAGCTGGCCGAACCCCCGCAGGCAGAAAAGGCCAGCAGCAAAAGGACTGTCAGCAGCACAAACAGCGCCTGCCGGGCTCTTTCCCGAAAGCGCTTCCTCTCTCTGCTTATCCTGTCCTTCTGTTCGCAGCCGTTCAATGTGATCTCCCGCTATTCGCAGATCTCTTCCAGGGCCGACCTCTTCTCCATGATCGTCTCCAGAAATTCTGAATAATCCATATCGGTACGGGCCCGGAGCAGTTCGGTGACCTCCTCGACCGGCTTATAAAGGGACGTCAAAGACAGGTTGCTAAGAACGCCCTTCAGAGCATGAGCCGCCTCAAATGCCCCATCCAGGTCCCCGGCCTTCAGCGAATCTTCCAGTCTGCGGAAGTTCTGGTCCGACGGGACCCTCTTTACCAGATCCAGATAAAAATCTTCGTTGTTCAGACAGCGCTTGAGTCCTTCTTCCGGTTCAGCGCCGATTCCTCTGAGTACATCGATCGTTAACACTGCCCTTCCTCCTTTGAAAACTATCTTCAGAGACTTATATTATAAACTTTTTGAAGATTCCTGACAACTCTCCAGATAGTCCCGGATCTGCTGTTCGTCCTTGATCTCAAGACCCCTCTCTCCTGCCAGCGATTCGATATGGTGGGTGAACTCATGGCGGAGGACTTCCCTCAGCTGTTCGGTCAGGGCTTCTTCATCCATCCAGCTGTACATCTGTTCAAAGGACCCGTAGTAGATCTTGATCATCCGGCCCATCTGGGAGCGGACGTATTCCCCCATGATCAGAAGGTCCGGCCCGTGGGGGCTCTGCTTGGCCTCGGGCACCAGAAGGATCCCGCCGGAAAGTTCCCTGTAGAACTCCTGAGGCAGTTCCTCCGCCAGCATATCCAGTATGTCTCCTACCTGTCTGTAATCCATCTGCCGCCTCCTTCCGACCTGATCCGGACCGCCGTATAATGCAATCGCCGCAAGAGACCTGTGGAGGCAGGCCAATGCGGCGACAACGTATGGTAAGGATTTGGTTGGCTGTAATAATGTTTCCCGGTTGGTTCTTTACCGTATTATTGTATGAAAATCCATACATTCTGTCAAGGCTTTTCCTTGGTTTTTGGCCGGAGCCCGTGAATTTCTTGTCCTATACGACCGGTTTGGTCTCCCAGATCCGGTCCGCGTATTCCTTCACGGCCCGGTCCGCGGCGAACCGCTCAGCCTTTGCGATATTGGTGATGGACATGTGTCCCCACCGCATCCGGTCTGTGTAAGCTTCCCGGATGTCCTCATGAGCCCGGCAGTAGTCGCCGAAATCATACAGGCACATGTAGGGGTCGGCGATGCTGTAGGTCGGCTTGAGCAGGTAGTCCTTGATGTAATCGAAGGCATGGCCGTTGAAGCCCCGGTCCAGACGGTCTACCGCCGCCTTGAGCCTGCGGTCGGTCTGGTAGAACTGACGGCTGTCGTAACCTTCTCTCAGGTGGGCTTCCACCTCATCCGCCGTCTGTCCGAAGATGAAGATGTTGTCGTCTCCCACGGCCTCGTGCATCTCGACATTGGCTCCGTCCAGGGTTCCGATGGTGACCGCTCCGTTGATCATCATCTTCATATTGCCGGTGCCGCTGGCTTCCTTGCCTGCCAGGGAGATCTGCTCGGAGATATCCGTCGCGGGCATGAGCTTCTCCGCCATGGAGACCCTGTAGTTCTCCAGGAAGACGACCTGCAGTTTCTTGGAGATGACCGGATCCTTGCGGATCTCTTCGCCCAGGTTCCAGATCAGCTGGATCACGTCCTTGGCCACATAGTAGTTGGGCGCGGACTTGGCGCCGAACAGGTAGACCTCCGGCTGCACCTGCATATCCGGATTGTCCTTCAGTTCATTGTATCTGGCGATGATGTGCAGGGCGTTCAGCAGCTGCCGCTTGTACTCGTGGAGCCTCTTGGCCTGAGTGATGAAGGTGGCGTCCGGATCGACCTCGATCCCGCTCCCCTTCTTCAGATACTCGGCGAAACGGATCTTGTTTTCCCGCTTCACCTTATCCAGTTTCTTAATGACACTCTTATCATCGGCGAACTTGGCGAAGTCTCCCAGCTTGGCCGGAACGCGGCGGTACTCGTCTCCGATGCATTCGTCCAAAAGCTGGGCCAGGCCCGGATTGGACTGGCAGAGCCAGCGGCGGTAGGCGATGCCGTTGGTCACATTGGTGAACATTTCCGGGTAAGCCAGATAAAAATCATGGAACAGGTCATCCTTCAGGATATCCGAATGGAGACCGGATACGCCGTTGATGTGGCTGGATCCGACGATGGAAAGGTTGGCCATGCGGATCTCGCCGTAGCCGAAGGGGGCCATGTAGTTGATCTTGCCCTCGTCTCCGGGGAATTTCTTCTCCATTTCCATGCGGAAACGGCGGTCGATCTCCTGCAGGATCACGTAGATCCGGGGCATCATCAGATGGACCAGCTCGCTCTTCCATTTCTCAAGAGCCTCGGCCAGTACGGTGTGGTTGGTATAGGAAACGGTGCCCTTGACGATGGTCCAGGCATGATCCCATTCATAGCCGTATTCGTCGATGAGCAGCCGCATCATCTCCGGGATGATCAGGGCCGGATGGGTGTCGTTGATGTGGATGGAGATCTTCTCCGGCAGATTGTCCAGGGTCCGGTGGAGACGATAGTGGTCTCTGAGGATGTTCTGGGCGCTGGCGGAACACATGAAGTACTGCTGCTTGAGCCGCAGCTCCTTGCCTTCCTCGATATTGTCCGCCGGATACAGGACCTTGGTGATCAGCTCCGCCTTGTTGTTGGTCTGGGCGGCTCTGGTGAAATCACCGCTGTTGAAGGAGGCCATGTCGAATCCCTCGGAATCCCGGCATCTCCAGAGTCTCAGCTTGCCTACCGCTTCCGTGTCGGCACCGCTGACATACATATCATAGGGCACTGCCTCGACCATTTCCTGATCTCTGACTTCACTGACCAGGCCCTTCTCGGTCCAGTACTCATGATAGTTTCCGTAAAATCCGACCTTGAAGGTCTCGTCCTCTCTCGGGTTGAGCCAGACTCTGCCGCCCGGCAGCCAGTTGTCCGGCATCTCCGCCTGCCATCCGTCGACCAGATGCTGACGGAAGAGTCCGTATTCATAGCGGAGGCTGAATCCGGTAGCGTCGTAGCCGCAGGTGGTGAGGGCCGCCAGATAGCAGGCAGCCAGCCTTCCCAGGCCTCCGTTGCCAAGACCTGCGTCCGGTTCCTCATCGAAAAGATCGTCCAGCGTCATATCCCGGCTCTTCAGGATCTCGCTGACCATCTCCATCTCTCCCAGATTATAGAGGTTGTTCTTGAGAGACTGGCCCATCAGAAATTCCATGCTGATGTAGTAGATCTTCTTGCGGTCCTGCTTCTCCAGCTGGCCCTGACGGACCTTGCGGTTGAACTCCCAGCGCTTCTCGATCAGCTGCTGGTTCACTACCGTCGCGACGGCCTTGTACATTTCCATCGCCGTAGCGTCTTCAAATGAGGTGTGATACTTGTTCTCCAGACACTCGACCAGATCCGCGCGGAACATGACCCCGTCCTGTCCTGTTTTGTTTTTACCTAACTTCATATTTCCTTTTATCATTCTCCCTTCGTAAGGTTTTCATACATATCGACATAGTCCTGAGAAGCGATCTTCCATCCGAAGTTCAGCTTCATATCGTACAGGACCAGCTTATCCCAGTCTTCCCGGTCGGCGAACAGGTCCGCGGCAGCGTTTACGGCAGCCTCCAGCCCCTCTGGTGTGTATTCGCTGAACACGAATCCATTTCCCTTGCCCAGCCGGCAGTCCTGGATGGAATCGGCCAGGCCTCCGGTCTGACGGACAATGGGAACGGTGCCGTAGCGGCAGGAGATCATCTGAGCCAGTCCGCAGGCTTCGATCCTGGACGGCATCAGGAAGAGATCCGCTCCCGCGTAGACCCGGCGGGATTTGGCCGGATCGAACTCGATCATGCAGCAGCATCTGTCCGGATGCCTCTGCTGCAGTCCCCGGAAGAAGGCTTCGTATTCTCCGTCTCCGGTGCCCAGCAGCACGAACTGGACTTTATCCTCGTCCAGGATCCGGTCGATGGATCCGGTGACCAGATCCATGCCCTTGGCCTCGACCATGCGGGTGATCATGGCCATCACCGGAACGTCGTCCCTGACCGGCAGTCTCAGCTCTTCCTGCAGGGCCCGGCGGCACTCCTTCTTGCCCGCCGGTCTGCGGAAGGAATAGGTACTGGCGATCGCCTTGTCCCTGGTCGGATTGTAGCTGTCGTTATCGATCCCGTTCAGGATCCCTCTCAGCTTGTATTCGTTCTTGCGGATGATGGGGTCCATCCCGAAGGCGACGGCCGGGTCAGAAAGTTCCCGGGCGTAGGTCGGGCTGACCGTGCTGACGATATCAGCGCACTCGATAGCTCCCTTCATCAGGTTGACGTCATCATCGTATTCCACCAGATGGTATTCCTCCTCCGGAAGGTCGATGATATCACCCAGCACGTCCTTGCCGTACTGGCCCTGATACTGGATATTGTGGATGGTGAAAATGGTCTTGGTGAAAGTCCTGCGGTAGACCGCGAACTGATAGACCGGCACCATGGCGCACTGCCAGTCGTTGGCGTGGATGATGTCCGGAACGAAATCGATGATATTCAGCGCCTCGAACACCGCCTTGGAAAAATAGACGTAGCGCTCGCAGTCGTCATAGAACCCGTAAAGACGGTCTCTCTTGAAATAGTATTCATTGTCGATGAAGTAGTAGGTCACTCCTTCCAGCTCCATGGTCAGTACGCCCAGGTACTGTTCCCGCCATCCCAGGCGGACCGAGCCGGTGCCGACCAGCTCCATCTGCTCACGGTAATTTTCTGCGATCGTCCCGTACAGGGGCAGAATGACCCGGCAGTCGATGTCCTTTTGCTTTCTGGCGTTAAGGGCTTTCGGCAGGGCAGTAGCAACTTCTCCCAGGCCTCCTGTATGTACAAAGGGGACAGCTTCCGATGTAACGAACAGAATGTTTTTCATCATTGCGGTTTCCTCCTTGTTTTTGTATAATAAATGTACTTAACAAATGATGATTATACCACTTTCTTTGACAGTTGGCGAGAAAATATCATGAACAGTTCAAAACACGACATTTCTTACGCGAAATATCTGTTCCACCAGGGCAAAGGCACCCGTTGTTACCAGTTTCTGGGAGCCCGGCCTGCGGACGGCGGTGAGGGATTTCTCTTCCGTCTCTGGGCCCCCAATGCCGAAGCGGTCTCTGTGACCGGCGACTTCTGCGGCTGGGACGATTCGGAGTCTGTTCCTATGCAAAGGCTGGAGGACGACCCTGAGATCTGGGAAGGGATCTGCCCCACTGCTCTCGCCGGGCAGTGTTATAAATACGTGATCACATGCCGGGGCGGGGAGGTCCTCCACAAGGCTGACCCCTACGGCTTCTCCACAGAGCTTCCCCGGGAGGACGTGATCCGGCAGATGGCATCCCGTCTGGTGGATCTGGACGACTCCTTCGTCTGGGAGGATAAGGACTGGCTGCGGAAGCGGGGCCGGACCAACCCCTACACCTCACCGATGAACATCTACGAAGTCCATCTGGGATCCTGGCGCCGTCATGAAGACGGCTCCTACTATTCGTACCGGGAAACGGCCGACAGCCTGATCCCCTACGCCAAGGAGATGGGCTACACTCATCTGGAGCTCCTTCCCGTCCAGGAATATCCCTTCGACGGATCCTGGGGCTATCAGAGCACCGGATATTTCGCCGTGACCAGCCGTTACGGCGATCCGGCAGACTTCAAATATTTTGTGAACAAGGCTCATCAGGCCGGGCTGGGAGTCCTCCTGGACTGGGTCCCCGCCCATTTCCCCAAGGACGCCTTCGGTCTGATCCGTTTCGACGGAGACTTTCTCTATGAGGATCCGGATCCTCTGCGCCGGGAGCACAAAGGCTGGGGCACCTGCGCCTTTGATTTCGGAAGAAGCGAAGTCCGAAGTTTCCTTCTCTCCAGCGCCGCCTTCTTCTGCGAAGTCTACCACGCGGACGGACTGCGGGTCGACGCCGTATCCGCCATGCTCTATCTGGATTACGGCAGGGAAGAAGGAGAATGGAGGCCGAACAAAAACGGCGGCCGGGAGAATCTGGAGGCCGTCAGCTTCCTTCAGGAGCTGAACAAGTCGGTCCTTACTGAATTCCCCGGGGTCCTGACCTTCGCCGAAGAGTCGACGGCATGGCCCATGATCACCATGCCCCCGGACAGCGGCGGACTGGGCTTCAATTTCAAATGGAATATGGGCTGGATGAACGACAGTCTGGAATATTTCCAGACCGATCCCCTCTTCCGAAGAGGCGTCCATCACAAGCTCACCTTCTCCATCACCTACGCCTGGAGCGAGAACTTCATCCTGCCCATCTCCCACGATGAGGTGGTCCACGGCAAGCGGTCCCTGCTGGACAAGATGCCGGGAGAATACGACCAGAAATTCGCAGGTCTTCGGGCCTTTTACGCTTACATGATGACCCATCCGGGCAAGAAGCTCCTGTTCATGGGCTGTGAGTTCGGACAGTTCATCGAATGGAACGAGAAACAGGGGCTGGACTGGCTCCTGCTGGACTATGACCAGCACCGTCGGCTGCAGGGATTCGTCCGGGAGCTCAACCAGCTCTATCTGGACACTCCGGCCCTCTGGTCCCAGGACAATACATGGGACGGCTTCAGCTGGATCGACGCCGACGATATGGACCGCAATGTCTATACCTATCTGCGGACCGGATCGGACGGACAGACCAGCCTTTGCATACTGAACCTGTCCGGCCAGGAATGGAGAAACTTCCGCGTGGGCGTACCGGAAGCGGAATACTATGAGCGGCTGCTGGATACGGATATGCAGCGCTTCGGCGGAAGCGGCCGGCGCCGCAGGAAAAAATACAAAGTCTACCACGGACAATGCCACGGGCAGGATCAGCACCTGAGGCTGAACCTTCCCCCGCTGTCCGCGATCATACTCGAAAGGAGATAGGTGTCACATGAGTGAGAGAAAGCAAATCGTAGCCATGCTTCTGGCCGGTGGTCAGGGCAGCCGGCTGGTCCCTCTGACGAAGACGACCGCTAAACCCGCGGTCCCCTTCGGCGGTAAATACCGGATCATCGACTTCCCCCTGTCCAATTGCATCAATTCCGACATTGATACCGTCGGTGTACTGACGCAGTACCAGCCTTTGGAGCTGAACGACTACCTGGGCAGGGGCGAGCCCTGGGACATGAATCTGAAATTCGGCGGAATGCATGTCCTGCCCCCCTATGAAGGAGAGAAGGGCGCAGAGTGGTTCCTGGGAACCGCTAACGCGATCTATCAGAACCTGCGTTTCATCCGGCGCTACAACCCGAAATATGTTCTGATCCTTTCCGGAGACCATATCTATAAGATGGACTACCGGATCATGCTGGAGGAACATATCCGAAACGAGGCTGACTGTACGATCTCTGTCATCGACGTCCCCTTGGAGGAGGCCAGCCGGTTCGGTATCATGACCACCGACAGCACCGGCAGGATCACCGAATTCCAGGAGAAGCCGGCCAAGCCCAACAGCACCCTGGCCAGCATGGGAGTCTATATTTTCAGCACAGATAAGCTGATCCAGTATCTGAACGAAGACGAGCTGGATCCCCATTCCGACAGCGACTTCGGCAAGAACGTCATCCCCAGGATGCTCAAGGCCGGAGAGCGGATGTTCGCCTATCTGTACGGCGGCTACTGGAAGGATGTGGGGACCCTGTCTTCCTTCTGGGCGGCCAATATGGATGCTCTGGGCGATGTTCCGGAGCTCTTCCTGAATGATCCTGCCTGGAAGATCTATTACCGTCACGGTTTCACCCATCCGGAATTCATGGGCGAGGACGCCTGTGTGTCCAATTCCATCATCGGTGACGGAGGTTCCCTGCTGGGCACCGTCAAGGATTCGGTCATCTTCAGTGACGTTGCGGTCAGGAAGGATGTAGAGATCGGGGACAGTGTCGTCATGGCCCAGACCGATGTTGGCGAGGGCGCCCGTGTCGACCACGCCATCATAGCGGAGAATGTTTCCATCGGGGAAGGCTCCAGGATCGGCGGGCCGCTGGAGGACGAAAGCGAGCTGACGGTCATCGGGCCCAACATCTGTATCCCGGCGGGCTGCGTGATCGAGCCCGGCCGGATCATCGCGTCTGCCGCGGATCTGGAACCCCTGAATACCGCCAAGCAGAAAGGAGGCAAATAATATGGATGCTGCAGGAATCATTTTAGCGGATAACGCTGCGGGACTGTTAGAAGAACTGACTCAACACCGCACTCTGGCAGCCGTTCCTTTCGGCGCCAAATACCGGCAGATCGACTTCAGCCTCAGCAATCTGGTCAACGCCAACATCAGCAGCGTGGGCATCATCATGGGCCAGCAGTACGACAGCGTCATGCATCATGTGCAGTCCGGCGCTGAGTGGGACCTGGACCGTAAGAACGGAGGCCTTCGCTATCTGCCGCCTCTGTCATCCGCCGGCAGTGTCCTGCCAAACGGATCAAGGCTGCAGACCCTTCGCAACAATGCTTTTTACATCCGTCAGCTGACGGAGAAATACATCGTTTTCTGCGGAACGGGCTACATCGGGAGCATCGACTTCGCGGCTCTGGTCCAGGATCACATCGATAAAAAGGCTGATGTCACCTGCCTCTTCTGCCGCAATGTGGTCAACATGACTCCGCTGTATCAGCGGATCGGTCTGGTGACGGCCAACGACGACCGGATCGTTTCCTTCGATCCGACCCAGGCCGAGGCCCTGATCAGCGAGATGACCATGAACACGGCAGTGATCGAGCGGGAAAAGCTGCTGGCTCTGCTGGATTCACTGAACAACAATCCCCGCGGCCTGACTCCTCTGGAGCAGCTGCAGGAGATGATCAACATGAACAAGATCTACGCCCACTTCTCGGATGAAATGGTCATCTATCTGGAAGACCTTCCTTCTTATCTGAGCGCGAGTCTGGCCCTGCTGGACTACGATGTGCGGGCCCAGCTTTTCCACGCGCCGTCCGGTCCGGTCATCACCAAGACCAAGGACAGCCCGGCTACCCGCTACGGCAAGAACGCCAAGGTGGTCAATTCCATGGTCGCCGACGGAGCGGTCATCGAGGGCGAGGTGCGCAACAGCATCATCTTCCGCGGCGCCCGGATCAAGAAAAACGCTATTGTTGAAAACAGTGTGGTCATGCAGGACTCCACCGTTGGTGAGGGCGCCCGCCTGAACTACGCTGTGCTGGATAAGGAGGTCATCATCAACGATGGCAGGCTCCTGTCCGGTTACCTGACTCATCCCTTCCTCTGTTCCAAAGGGGATCGAATCTAGAGAGAAGTAATCAGACACCTATGATCAAAGCTATTCACGATACTTCAAACTTGATGTTCCGGGATCCGACCGGCGCCTGCCGGGCCGGATCCCCGGTTTGTTTTACCCTGCTTTTGGAACGGGACGGCCAGGACGGCCGGGACGACCAGGGCAGCCATGACGGGCATGTCGGCCGGAGCAGCCATGACGGGCATGACGGCCGAGACGTCCGGGAAAGAGGCCGGGCAGTCGCCCTCCGTCTCCGCTTCGACAAGGACGGAACGGAACAGACCATTCCCATGAGCCTTGAGGCCGGCGCGCCCGGGACGGACCGCTTCCAGGCCTGGACGGCCAGGGCGGACCTTCCTGCCAGGGGACTCTACTGGTACTGGTTCGAGTTCGCCGAAGGCGATCCGGCCTG
>CAMOZS010000010.1 GCA_946631075.1 uncultured Bacillota bacterium
TCTGGATCGCTCTATGCGCCGTCGGCCTGGTCTTCCTGGTCCTCCTGATCATGGCGAACTCCTGGGTGGAGCCCATCGCCTTCCTGGTGACCATCGGCGTCGCTGTCGGCATAAACATGGGCACCTATATCTTCTTCCCCAGCGTCTCCAATACCACCTTCGGGATCGTGGCAATCCTGCAGCTGGCCCTGAGTATGGACTATTCCATCATGCTCCTGAACCGCTACCGCCAGCAAAGGCAGGTCTGTCCCGATAAGCATGAGGCTATGCACAGCGCCCTTGGCCTGTCCTTCGGCGCCATCACCGGAAGCTCCCTGACCACCTTCGCCGGCCTTCTGGCCCTGCTCTTCATGAGCTTCGGCATCGGGGCGGATATCGGCCTGGCCCTGGCCAAGGGCGTCCTGATCAGTCTTCTCTGCATCTTCACGGTCCTTCCGGCCATGCTTCTGGCCCTGGACTCTCTCATGTACCGTACGGCCAAGCGGACCCTTCCCTTTGACCTGCCCCGGCTGGCCGGAGCCCAGTTCCGGGCCCGCCTGCCCCTGACCCTGTTCTTCGCGGTCCTTCTGATCGCCGGCTTCATCGCCCGAAGCGGCGTGGATTATACCTACGCCCAGTATGGCTCCGGCGATACGATCGCCCAGGTCTTCGGCCACGATAACACCATCGTTATGATGTACAGCGAAAAGGACAGCGAAGAGGCCGGAAAGCTGGCTGACCAGCTGGAAGACCGGGATGAGATCAGGAGCGCTGTCTGCTACGAAAGCACCCTGGGGAAAAAGCGGACCGCCCATGACATGAAGGACTTTATCGACGACATGGCCGAAGAGGATGACAGCGGCCTTGGCGGCGGGGATTCCGGCGGCTCCGGCGATGGAGAAACCGGCGGCTCCGGCGCCGCCGATCTGACTGACTCCATGGTCCGCCTGATCTATTACGATTATTTCGCGGGGGATCCGGACTTCGGCATGACGGCCAATGAATTTGTTTCCTTCCTCCAGGAAGAGGTGATCGATGATCCGGACTTCGGGGATTCCATCGACCGGGAAGCCCGCGATCAGATCGATGACATGGCCAGGTTCACCGATGCCGCGGCCCTCACCCGGCAGATGTCCGCCGCTTCCCTGGCCGACTTTTTCGGCATGGAAAGAGACCAGGCCCGCCAGCTTTTGCTCTATTATCAGATCAAAAAAGGGTCCGCCGATGCCGGCCGGATGAGCCTGCCCGGATTCATTTCCTTCCTGATCGATGATGTGGCCGCCGACCCGGACTACGGGAGCATGATCTCTTCGTCCCAGCTGAAGCAGCTAAGGTCCATGCGGGTCTACACGAAGAAAAAGAAGATGACGGCCCGCCGGCCCTATACCAGCGCGGCAAAGCTCCTCTCCATGGACGAGGATCAGATGCGGCTCATCTATGTGTATTACCATATGACCCGGAGCAAGCCCGGCAAACGGACCATTTCCGACCTGGCCCTGATCCTGCAGGACATGGCTGCCGACCCGGTCCTGGCTGACCAGTTCGGAACTCCCGAGACGGCCCAGCTGATCGGGGGCCTGAGCCAGGTGGGAGCCATGGATCCTACCGTCTATCCGGTCACCCGGCTGCCCCAGGTCCTGGCCGGCTACGGCATTCCTCTGGATGAGCAGACCCTCACCCTGGTCGATGCCTACGGCCAGATCAGCATGGAACCGAAGAAGCACCTGACTTCGGTCCGGAATATCGTCCATTTCATGCTGTCCGACAAGACCATCCGCAAGACCCTTTCCAAAAGCCAGCGCAGGCAGCTGAAGACCCTGCGGAAGATCATCGACACTTCCGTTTCCGGGAAGAGATTGTCCCCCTCCGCCATGGGCAGACTGCTGGGCATGGCTTCTTCTGATGCCCGCAGCGTTTACCTGCTTTATCAGTACAGACACGGCAGAGACGGCTGGACCCTGTCTCCTCAGCAGTTTATCAATTTCCTGGTGGACCAGGTCCTGTCCGACAGCAAGATGAAGAAACAGGTGGGATCCAATGAGGACGACCTCCGCCTGGCCCAAAGGCTGATCAACGGCTCGGTGAGGGGCACCAGCTATACCTATCAGGAGCTGGCGGACCTGCTGGGCGATCGCAGCGAGACCATGTCCCCGGGCGATCTGCAGATGCTATACGAGCTCTATGGATCGAGGCACAGATACGATGATTCCTGGCGGATGGATCTGACCGCCATGGTCACCCATCTGGATGATTCCATGATCGACCGTCCAGCCTTTGCGCGGGAAATGAGCGAGGACCAGATCGATGATGTCCACGACATGCGGGCGGACCTTGACGAGGCGGCGGAAAAACTCAAAGGAGGCCACTACGGCCGGATGATGATCACCGCGGATCTGGAGGAGGATTCGGATGAGACCCGGGCCTTCATGGACCAGCTGACGGGATATACGGACAGCCGGTTCGGACAGCCGGTCTACCTGATCGGGTCCACCCCAATGGCCTATGAGACATCGAAGACTTTCCATTCGGAGCTGAACCGGGTCACCCTGCTGACGGCCCTCTTCATACTGATCATCGTCCTGGCCACCTTCCGGCGGCTGACCATTTCGGTCTGCCTGGTCCTGATCATCCAGTGCGCGGTCTTCCTGACCATGACGGTCCTGAACCTGTTCCACATTGATATGAACTACCTGGCTCTGCTGATCGTGCAAAGTCTGATGATGGGCGCGACTATCGATTACGCCATCATCTATTCGACCTATTACATCGAGCACCGGGCCAGCCTGCCGCGGGCCGAATCGATCCGGGCTTCTTTCCGTGGATCCCTCCAGACGATCCTGACCTCGGCGACCATTCTGATCGCTGCCGTCGGCCTGCTCAGCTTCGCTTTCGCTGAGCCCGCGACCCGGCAGATCTGCCGTATCCTTTCACTGGGATGCCTGATGGCAACGATCCTGGTCATCTTCCTGCTGCCGGCTATCCTGGCCTGCCTGGACCGGTGGATCATCAAACGTTCTTCCTGAGGATCACTCTCCGGCCGCTTCCGGCCGCCGCTGATCCCGCAGCTCTCCGATCGAAAAGAAGACAAGGCCGACCCAGATGACGGCGATGGCCAGGAACTGGATCCCGTCGAATGGCTCCTTGAAGAAGAATACCCCCAGGATCAGAGACAGGGTCGGACTGATGTACTCGGTCAGGCCCAGAGTGAACATGGGGACTTTCTGCGCCGCCGAGGCGAACATGGACAGGGGTATGACGGTCACCAGGCCGCAGAAAAGCAGCAGGATATACTGCCAGGGCTGGCCTGTTCCCAGAGCTCCCCTGCCGCTGACCTCCAGCCAGATGATGGCCGCCAGAGCCGGCGGGGCGAAGAAGATGGTCTCGTAGACCAAAGAGATCAGAGGCGGCTGAGATACTGTCTTCTTGATCGCCGAATACACGGCGAAGGACAGGGCTATGCCGATGGAGATCCCGGGAAACTGGTGGAAATGCACCAGGAGGATGACCACTGCCAGGGCCGCCAGGGCCATGGCCGCCGACTTATATACCGTCAGCCTTTCTCTGAAAAAGATCATGCCGAAAACACAGACCATCAGCGGTTCGATATAGTAGCCGATGCTTGCCTGGATCACGTGGCCGGCGTTGACCGCCCATATGTAGGTGCTCCAGTTGATGGTGATGACCGCCCCCGCGCCCAGGAACTTCAGGCCCAGCTTCCAGTCGTGACGGATGGGGCCGAAGATCTGGCCCCAGCTGAACCGGGTCCTGGCCAGTAGCATGGCAAACACATTGACCAGGAGGATCCGGTAGATGATGATCACCCAGGAACTGATGGGCACCAGGGCCTTCCAGTAGATGGGGAGCACTCCCCAGAGGGCCATGCATCCGATGGAAGCGATCAGGCCGCTCCGATATTCATTTGTATTCTGTGTTGTATCCGGCTTACTGTTCATAAATTGTATATTACCTTCGCCGGACCGCCGATGTCAACCGCAAACATAGGGCGGACAGGATGACTCCAAGGACGATCAGCCAGAAGAGCCAGTGAGCCGGGACCCCGGTGATGACGCCCAGTTCCCTGCTGTTGATAAAGGTGACCCGGACCCTTTCCTCCTCCCTGCCGGTCCTTTCCTCCGCAGTCGCCAGGGGAAGACCGGTCAGACGGCCGTTGCTGTCCTCCGGTCTGGCTATGTCCGCCCGGCCTGATCCCGCCGTGATTCGGTAGGAGGCCCTGTGATCGGAAGCGGCCTCGCGGATCCGCCAGCTGGCCCCATAAGGAAGGGCAGGGAAACACACCGACTCGCCATCCTTCAGTTTGACCTGCAGGACTGCCTCCCCTTCCGGATCTGCCGTGTAGGCCCGCACCGGGGCTGGTACAGCCGGATCCGCCGGACTCTGATAGGTCTTTTCGGCCTCCAGCCCGGTAAACTTCACGGTAAACTCGAACTCCTTGGTCCGGTCACCCAGATTTCCGGCCACCTCCTTTTCCAGGATCAGGTCCGTAGCCGCCATGGAATGATCGATCACAGCCATGGGGATCGTTTCATCGTAGGGGAGCCCGTACTCTTCCTTCTCCGGATCCCGGATCTGATGCGATCCGTCTTCATTGATCCGGATGTGGACAGGTCTGGCCAGCTGCAGGCTGCTGCCTTCGGGGGCATCTCCCTCGATCAGGGTATACTCACCGGGCAGCAGGGGCAAATATCCATCCCGGATATTTTCACTGACCTCGTCCGGATGCTGTCCCTCCCCGTCCGTTGTCCATTCATAGACCGGATCCTGATCCGGCAGCTGCTCGAGATGGGTCATGCCGTCACTGACCGCGGCCTCCTCCCATCCCCTGTAGAGGAGCATCCAGGCCCCCTCCACCGGAGCACCGTCATCGTCTGTTTTGATGATCCGGACTGCCGGCATCTGCCGGGTATTGGTATAGAAGACCAGGGTCCCTTCTCCCTGGTAATATACATTCTTTCCGGTCGAAAGGTTCTCTCCCGCCTGCCCTTCTTCAGCTGCAGTCTGTCCGCCGGCACCGGCCCCTGAAAGGACTGTCCACTCCGGGACGTACCGGGCCGGGGTCTTCTCTTCGATCTCATAGAGGACATCATCCGGAAGCCCCTGGAACTGGGCCTTCTGTCCGTCGGCTAATTCGAAGGGGACCAGGGCTTTCCCCTTTTCGTCCGCTTCAAACTCCAGCTCCTCTCCGCCATCGCAAAAGCTGGCCAGGGGCTTTCCCGTCAGTTCCGGCCCGCCGGGCCCTTCGCTGATCTCAAACTGGTCCGTAAGGCGGATCTCTCCCCGGCAGAATTCCACCCGGTATTCTCCCGGGGGAAGGGATACCGAACGCTGACCCTTAAGGACGGCGACTTCATGGTCCTCCTGGACGTATACTGTCGCTGTGATATCCGTATACTTCCTGCCGGTCTCATCGGAAGCCTTCAGGGACAGGCCGTCACTATCCAGGACCAGGCCCGCCCTGATCACCGCCGGGATCTGGACAAGGTATTTTTCTCCCGGGATCAGCCGGCTGAAGGAGGCCCTGAAGGGAAATGTCCTCCCCTCTTCCTTCAGTCCTTCCGCCGCCCGGACCTTCTTCTCTACACTCAGTTCCCTGCTCTCAGGGATATAAGTCGTCACCGGATTGGTCTCGCAGACGTAACTTCCGGCGCTGGTCACCGCGTCGTTGACAAAACGGAAAAAGCTTCCGTCATACTCTCCGGCCTGGACCAGATCATTCCTCGCCGCTGCCCGGTCGACATTGACATCAAAGTAGAGGTCGAACCTGCCTCCCTGCAGGAGCATGTCCCCATCCTCTGTGATGACGGTCAGTCTGGACCGGTCGTCTTCCGCGTACCTGTCATAAATGATCGTGAACAGGATCCTTCCGTCCTCTGACCGGACGAAGTATTCCCCTGTTTCCTTATCCCTGTCGGTCACCGGTCCTCCCCATGACGTGCTGCCGTCGGGAGAATGCCAGAAGACCCGCAGGGGAGCATCCTCCTCCCCTGCCGATGGGTCCATCACGGTTGCCCTGACATAGGCAGGCAGGGTATCCACCAGCTTGAAGTCCGCCACCGGGACAGGGATCTCCTGGCTGATGTGGTAGGACCATCCGCTGGTCAGGGCCGGCACCATATTTTCATCGACTTCGATTTCCTCCCCTTTGCCCTGCCTTGTGATCTTATCCCTGTCCGTCACTGTCTTGACCGGCCGGGAGGGGATCTCGTTATAAAAGCTGAAGCTGCGATCAACAGTCATCCTTTCTCTTCCGGTCCGCAGCTTTTCGCCCTCTGCCGCGGAGCCGGACTTCTCCCGGACATCGCCGGTGTCATCGCTGGTCATCACAAAGGATGGAAGGACCCCTTTCCGGCCTTCCTCTTCAATGACGGCGGTGGCCGCTGAGGGCAGCTGCAGGATCCGCATGGTCTGCCGGTCTTTCAAAAGGAATCGGAAGACACTTTCCCCCTCATCATCTGAGACCGCTTCATCCTCTTCGATGACGGTCCCATCCTCCGTCAGCCTCTGTACTGCATAGGACCGGTTCCTTTCAAGTCCGGTCAGGTAGACCGAAAACTCCGCCAGGACTCCGGTCTCATCATAGAGACCGTCGTATTCCTTTGTGACCGACAGGTCCGCATGCTGCGGTTTCTCGTTGATCACAGTGACCTTTGTGTCCTGGTCCAGTCCGCTGAGCGAGACTTCCAGGCCCTGCCCGTAGATCCCGGTCTCGGATATTTCCTTCTCCTCTCCCCTCGCCACTTCCAGCGACGGGATGTAATCGCAGGGGTCTTCAGTAATGGAGCACCGGGCGGTTCCCGGAAGATCCCGCACCGTATATTCCTCCCCATGGCGGAGCACCAGGTCCAGCAGGCAGCGTCCTGTTTCATCCGCCTGGATGCTCCCGCTGGATGCTCCGTAGCTCTTTCCCGGCTCAAGGCCGGACAGCTCCGCTTTGATATGGAAGTCCTCCCCGCCTGGTCCAGCCTTTGCACTTCCGTCTTCTGTCCGCTGCTTCCCGATGGTCAGGTCATGATAGGCAAATCTGGAATTGACGAAGGTGTATTCGACCGGCTTCCCTTCTTCGATGGTCTCATATCCGACCGTCTGCCCGGTCTGGGCCGGTCCGGCTGCCGCGACCTGTCCTGACGCGGCCATGCTCCCGACCTCCTCGGCCGGGAAATACCGATAGTCGCAGACGGTCGTATCTGCCCCTTCGGTCACTTCGAACCAGATAGCGTACTCTCCCTCTCCTGTGGCCGCGGCCATCCCCTCGGTCACTTCCGCAAGAGCATAGCTCGCCCCTGAAGGAAGATCCGCGATCACGGCCAGGTCCCCGTCACGCAGACTGATGGTCCCGGCCGCGCTGCCGTCTGCTTCAGGGACGATGACCATATCCTCTTCAGTTTCCACCTCTCCACCGGCTGCCCTTTCCATACGGACCTTGTAGGTCAGTTCCGGGTCCAGTCCCCGCAGGCGGAAGCGGAACTCAAAAGCTCTGTCCCTGTCCTCCTGGGTGATCCGGTCCCCCGCAAGCTTCTTACGCAGCAGCAGATCCGTACCCTCCGGTTCTTCCTTCACGTTCACAAAGTCTACCGCGGTATCCGCGGCAAGCTGCTCATTCTGAGTGGCCAGGGGCAGGCCGGCCGGGCTCTGCCCGAAGGGTCCTGCGAGTTGCCCTCCGCCCTGGCTATAGAAATATGAGGGGGAGAACCTGCCCGGATCTTCTTCCGTGACCTGATAGCCCGCTCCCCGGTCAAGGCCGGGAAACAGGATCCATTCCCCGTCGGTCAGGCTGCGGGAATAGATCCCTTCGCCCTTTTCATCTGCTGCGAAGGAGTCGAACTCGACCCCCGGGACCCTTTGCTCATAGGAAAAATCGTAGGAAGCCTCCTCAGGATAGGTGAAATACAGGTCCCTGGCTTCATTGTTGATCCGCCAGTATTTTTTCGTTGCGGAAGAATGGAATGTCATCAGTCCGACAGCAGCGGCGGATGTTTTGATGTATGCCTTGCCTGTTTCATCATAGGCGGAGGAACTGTTCGCTCCGGGCTGGGCGGAAACAGCAAAGACAGGTGTCGCGGTCTGGCCCGCCGAAATGCCGGAGTCATCCGCTGAGGTCAGCAGGCGGACTTCCCTGGTGGTCGCGATACCGTTTCCGTAAGATTCGTCCGGGATGTATCCCTGGGGGATGTTCAGATCCAGTTCGATGCTCAGGTACTGGGACAGTGTGGACACCGCCCCGTCATGCCTGGTCACGCTGGTCGTGTACTGGGTCCTGGCCAGGTCCGCCGTGATCTTCCCCTCACCACCGGAGACCAGAGTCATCGCCACGTTCACTTTGCGATCGGATGTCAGCGAAGCGTAGGAAGGCGTATTCCCGTTCCAGGAAAAGCTGAGCTGATATTCGTTGGTATTCTCTCCGTCATATAAACGAAAATACATACTGCCGCTGCTGTATGTCGCCCCGCTGCTTCTGCCGGCAGCTGTGGACCGGTTCTCGTAGCTAATGCCGTAAGAGGCCGTCACCGGCAGTCCGATCGCCGCGGCCGCAAGAGCCAGGACGACCATTGAGACCAGAAACCTTTTCGTCTTTTTTATTCTGTCTGCCATTTTGTTCACCTTACCATTCCGCGTCGAAAACTGTACCCAGAAAGTCTATCGTATATTGGCGATGCGCCCCTTCGCTCATCAGCCAGCCGATGTATTCCTCCGCCTGTATGCAGCCTGAAGCGTCTGTATACAGGGCCTTTTCGGCTCCGTCGCTTCGCCTGATCTTTACCGGGATGCCGGACAGATCACCGCTTCTTCCCGCGAAGAAAGTGGACCCGCTGATAGCGACCGTGATGGTCCCACCGCGGTCTGCCCGGATCACCGCGTCCGCGGAGCCGGGCGTCACCGCCAGATACTCCTTCCCGGACAGTCCCGTGAAACGGGCCGTAAAGGGAAACGCCGACGCGGCTCCTCCCATCTGGGTCTTGGTAAGCTTCAGCGATCTCAGCCTACGGCTGTTGGTGAATTCGATCCGGTCTGTGACTTCTCCCCCTTCTCCGGTCCCAAGGACCGACGTCGTAAGGTCCGCTCTCGCCGAGCCGCTTCCCTGGTCGATCAGCCTTTGCCTGCCCCCTCTGGTCCGGGTCACGATATAGGAGGGCTCGTACTCATTTCCCTTTTCTGTAACGGAATAGCTGCAGCCTTCCGGAAGTCCGGCTATCTGAGCGTAGCTGCCGGAGCCCATCCTGAAGTCGACGGCGGCAGTCCCGTCCGCCGCGGAATGGAATTCTCTGGTCTCATCGTCACAGACCAGAGTGTAGCTGGTCTGCGGGTCAAGGTCCTGAAATTCCGCGGTGAAGTCAAAAGTCTGGTCCTCTCCCCCTTCCGCCAGCTCTTTTGTGATATAGAGCATGCTGGTCGGCCTGTCCGGCTGGGCCGTATTGACGAAACTGAATTCCACCTCCTGATCCTCCTGGCCGGCGGGCATGATGCAGGTCCCTGTCGTAAGGGAACTACCCGCAGGCGCGGAATCCGACTCCCTGGGGATGGTCCCCCGGGAGACTTCTGCCCTGTAGGAGGGAGCGTATTCGCTTGCTTCTTCTGTGATGGCATACTCCGCCATGGGTGTGATCCCGGTAAACTTAAGCGTCTGACCTGCCTGAAGCTGGATGTCGAACTCCGCAGTTCCCTCCCCCGTCAGGGAGGGCGGCTCCGAGCTCACCAGGCTGCCATCGTCCGTATGGCAGACCGTATAGCCCGGCTTCCTTCCCCCAAGCCCGGAGAAGGCCACGTGAAAAGCAAAACGGTCTTCTTCATTCCTCTCGATACCGATGGATGTCTTCCGTATGGAAAGGGAGTGAAGGACCTGCCTGCTGTTTACCCAGTCGTAGCAGATCTCATAGCCGCTGATCCCGACAGCGGACTGGGGCTGGATCTTCTCTTGGACCTGAAGGGCCTGGGAGCGGCCGCTGCTGTCATGGACGCTGGCGACGGCTGCGGGAGGATCCGCGGTATAGGAAGGCCGGTATCCCTCGCATCCCTCTTCCCGGATCATATATGATGCACCGACGGGAAGATGGTCCAGCCGGATGGACCCGCCGGACTCGACCTGCAGGTCTGCCTCAGCCGTTCCCCCTTCAATGGAAAAAGCGATCTCCCCTTCCTCCCCCTGGGGGGAGACTTTCATGATCTTCACCTGGTGGCTCTCGCTGATATTTTCTATCCTGACATGAAAGGGGAACTCAGTCCTGTCCCCTTCGCTGCTAGACTTTCGGACCACAACGTCATGGTATTCCGGTCTGGCGTTCTCCCAGCCGCTGATCCGGTACAGGTAACCTCCTTCTCCATCTTCAGTCTCCCTGGAATATCTCAGGTCCACCTTGCGGATCTCCTCTGATCTCATGTAACCCTGAGGCGGCTGAAGCTCACGGATATAATAGGTCCCCTCAGGAAGAGGCCCGGTGCAGGCGGTCCCCGCATCTTCTCCCGATATCGCTACGGCACACTGGGTCACCAGAGTCTCGCAGTCCTGATCCGCATAGATACCGAACAGGGCGGAGGAAGAGCTGATCCGGTCTCCGCTGTCCCAATCGGTCTTTTCGATCCAGATCCGGATGCCTTTCTCCGGATCTTCAGCCTCAAGGACAGCTGTTTCATCCGCGGCAGCTGTGACCTGCTGCGGGTTAGGCTCCATCATGCCAAAGCCGGGTCTGGTATTGACCTGTTCCACATAGTATGTCCCCGGGGCCAGATCCGAGGACAGGGCTTTGCCTGCGGAATCCGTGACCAGCTCCTCCGCGTACCTCTGCTGGCCGCCGCTGGCGGACAGGGCCTGGTCGAAGTCCGGATAGTCCGTGCTCCAGACCCGGAAGCTGATCCCCTCCTCCGGAGCGGAATCGCCCGCCAGGGTCCGGATATGTTTGCTGATCCTGACCCTGGCCGCGTCCGGCCTGGCCAGATACACCGAAAAGGCTGCCGACTCTGTGTCCGTATCCGCGTAGAATCCGATATCCTGTTTGTCGCTGCCGGTCTTGATCCGGTAGGGGATCAGCTGTTTCATGACTCCATTTACCTTTGTCTTCGGGATCCCGGTCTCACGGTCCGCGTCAAAAGAGAAGACGATGGAGTCTCCTACATAGATGTCCGCCGATGCTCCCGCCCGGTAGGTTCTGGACTTTCCTCCATGGGTTATGACCGCCGATGCTCCCTTCGGGATGGTGTATCTGAAATACTGGCGCCGGTCCCCGCCGCGGACATAGATCTTCTCGGATACATAGCTGCCATCGGAGTACTCCGCTTTTGCCTTGGCGGGCTCCAGTCTGAACTCCGGATCGGTAACGAATCTGGCATTGTCCAGACACCATTGATAGGCTTTTTTGATCTGCTTCTGAAAGGAGGGCGACAGCTGGCCGCGGACGGCCCTCGACGGATCCCCGCTGGTCGAGTTGACATCAAAAGCGCTGCTGCCCCTGTATGTGTAGGAGAGCAGGATATGCATGAAACCGAACCGGGCCTTGCCCGACTGGGCGTCCGGATAGGTCCCCTTGTGTTTCTCCAGATACTTTCGAAACTCAGCTTCCCCCGGACCCCCGTCCGCGAAATACAGGACCTTGGACAGCTGTCTCTCCCTTTTGCTCCCATCGGTATCGATCGGGGCCGCTGTCTTTTTCCCGTATCCCGGGGAATGGCTGGTGGGTTGGAGGCAAAAAGCGTCCGCCTTCTTTGTTTTCCCGGTATCGGGATCCTTAAAGGAGACCCAGCGGTAGGTCGTGTTTCCGGTCCGGTCATCGTAGTAAATGACCTTCCAGTCGTTTTTCCCGTCGTTCCTTTTGTCGGAGCATACGCTGCAGTTTCCCCACCGGTGCATTTCCGCCTTTATCTTCTTCGTGCTCCCGGATGCCGGCTCTGGGCTGGCAAAGGATGCTCCCATCAGGAGCACCATCAGCCACAGGCCGGCCCGCAGGACCTGCTTCCTGCTCCTTCGGCAGGCCAGGATATAGGAGAACATCACCGCCGCGGCGCTCAGATACATCAGGGCCCATAAAGTCAGCGGGAAAGGATCACCGGTCCCGGGAGACCCGGTCTTCTGCCCGGCAGCGGCTGTTTCTTCTTCCGTCTTGTCCCGGAAGACGAGGGCGCATTTGCCGGCCCTTCCGTCCTTGGTGATGACCACATTGGCCTGACCATCGCTTCTGGCGATCACATTGACCCGGTAGACCGCGTCATCTCCGCTCCTGCGGACAGTGTAGTGATAGATGTCCGGTCGCTGATAGAGGATCTTCCCGAAGGTCGCGCTTGCTGTCCCCCGAAGGACCAGGTCCCTGACTCCGCCTGTCACTCCTGAGGGCATGGGCGTTTCCGGTGTTTCCGCGATCAGACGGATATGCGCCGTTTCTCCATCAGAAACGTAGCGAACAGGTATGTCCGCCTCCGCCAGCGCCGGCTGCGCTGCCGCTGCAAAAGCTGTCTCTCCTGCCAATGCCGGCAACCCGGTCAGGAGCACCGCTGCCAGCAGGACTGCCGGGAGCAGCGCTGCTATGAAATGTCTCTGTCTTTTCTTCTTCATTTGGCCCTCCTTATCACTGTCAGAATGGTTCCCTTGACCGATGCTCCCGGGACCTGCGTATAGGCTGAAGGATCGGATGGGTCCAGCCTGTGATCGGTCCGGACCACAAGGCATCCATCATCCTTCCGCTCCCTCATGACCTGTCCGACTCCACCGCCCTCACCGGTCCGGTAAAGGATCATGTCCCCGCAGACAGGGGCGGGAGTCCGCAGGAAAAAGACCAGGTCGCCCTCATGAAAAACGGGCGCCATGGACTCGGTCCGGATCGGGGTGATCCCGGCGAAGAAAACAAATATGATCGCCAGCGCCGCGATAAGACCCCCGATCTTGATCAGGCAGGACCTTCGCAGCTTCCCTATGATCTTCCTCTGCTCCTCTATCCTGTTCATGTCCGGTCCCGCCCTTCGATCATCTCAAAGAAGACGACGATCCTGTCATCGTTCATCTCGTCGGTGCAGGTCGAAAGGGCCAGGATATGCGGGTCCGGATCCCCTGCTTTCCCGGCCGCCTCCGGAATGGTGTCCCCGGGGCTGAAGATCCTGCCGTCATAGGCGTCGTATTTTCCCGCCCCCAGCGCCAGCAGGGCCCAGCTTCTTTTCGGCGTCTGCAGCAGTCCCCTGCGGTGGGCCTTCAGATAGTCCCGGTCCAGGAACCGGTCCAGGCCTCCGAACATGGCCCCTCCCGCCATGTGATGCCCGTAAATGATGTTATAGGCATCGGAAAGATCCTTCTGGTTGTCCGCGTCCAGAAACAAAGTCCCTCCCGCGTAGTACTCACCGGTGAAGGCTTTATCCAGATACTCGAAATTGTCCCGTCCCTGCACCACCGGGTGGGCGATCTCCGTATCCTTGATGGACAGCCAGGCGACCGTGTCCTTATTGATGGAGCACAGCTCATCAAAGTCGGGAGCACCGCCGCCCATTCCCCCGGCGGCCAGCTTCAGCTGACCTGTGCCGACTGCTATGATGAAGGCCAGTGCTCCCAGGATAAATATCAGGATGATCCGGTCAGTCCAGCGGTCGATCCTCCGCCATCTTCTCCATTGCCTGTATATCCGATCCTCCATCGGTCCTCCTTCTGCGGGCCAGTCCGGCTGCCGCTGCCATCAGGATCATTGCCGCGGCTCCCCATGCCATGAAATCCAGGCCGGGGACGCCGGTGATAGTGGCCAGATCCCGGTTATTGGTGTACTGAACGGTCACTGTCCCGTCATAGCGGTCGACGGTCTCTGTCCCCGTGGCAAGGGCCCGGTCCGAGACCTTTCCGTTGGATCCGGCCGCTGAGGCGATCACAGGTCCTGTCTGCCCTCCGGCTTCAGCGCTGGATGTGATCTCATATCTGGCGACGTGATCGGAAGCTGCTTCGCTGACCATATACTGAGCGGTCATGGGCAGGCCGCTGATCACGAAGCAGTCCTCATCCTTCATCTTCAGCAGTATGGTTGCTGATCCATTGTCATCCGCTTTGAAGGAGGTCCCGCTGACTTTTGTTCCGACGGAAGCGCTGACGATCTCCACCGTGGCCGTATCCCCCGTATCCTGAGCGGTCCCGGCTGAATAAGTCCTGCCTTTTTCCAGACCGGTCAGAGTAACGGTAAATTCGAAGAGCTTCGTCCGGTCTCCCAGATTTCCGGTCACGTTTTTCTTAATGACCAGGTCATGGCTGACGAAGGCGTTCCACATCCGGTAGGCTTCCAGCTGGTTCGGATGCTCCGGACTCGACACTCCGACTTTCCCTGTCTGATGGGTGACCGTGCCGTCCGGGTTCACCTGCCCGGTATTGGCTCCGGCGGCCGCCCCCCTGTTGTCGGTCACATTCTGGATATCCGACAGATCCGGCTTATAGGTCTCGCTTCCCGACGTATTAGCATAGGAAGTAATGCTGTGCACATAGACGCCCTCGTCGGTGTTCCCGTCTTGGTCGACTTTGTTGCAGACATAGAAGACCATGAAATATTCATTGTCATCGTAATCCACGCCGGGTACATCTGCCGGGACCGAGCCGGTCTCCTTCACCTTGTAGACGTAGTAGCCGGCCTCGCTGAATGTGATATGCACCGGGGTCGTTCTGGTCCGGCAAAGGCTGGTATCCGGCCCGTCTCCGGTAGAATGATTCTGAGCGGACGCATCCTGGAAATCCCCGATCAGGACGGTCGAGGTCACTCCCGAGGATGTGATCGCCCTGTCTCCGGGAGCAGCAGCGGGACGTGGCATGTCCGCCGCCGCGACCGGCTCCCCGCTCAGAGCCGTGCTGATATTGGCGTTTCGCCAACCTTCGACCGCTTCAACGGTGTAGATGAAATCGCTGACCGCGGGGAAACTGTCCGGCTGGCTGCAGGTCAGTATCTTTCCAAGTGTAACGACTGCCGTATTACCATTCGGGCCCGCGGCGGTCTGCACCTCATAGGACGAACCGTCCGGCCGGTCATTGGCTCCTGCCGCGAAGGAGCTGACCGCGGTCATGCTCAGCATCAGGACCATGGCCAGAGATGCGGCGAAGATCCTTTTCACCCCCTGCCTGCGGCTACGTCCTCTCCTCGTGATGTTCCCTTTCCCTTTCATTTCTTATCCTCCTTAATAGCCTTTGTATCTCATAACGAACGAAAACTTCCTGTATTCCCTTTTGCTCATATGATGAGCTGAGATCGATGATGCGGACCAGGTCCCGCCGGAGGCTTCCACCATCCGGTGCCTTCCGATGTACATGGCCACATGATTGTGTTTCACCAGCACATCCCCCTTCTGCAGCTTCCCGTAAGACGGTTTTCCCACGCACTTCCAGCAGCCGAACTTCCAGAAGGTCCGCTTCTGCATACCGATGCCGGATGCCCTCCTGCAGCCGGCCAGCATCCGGGGATGCTTGGCGCCATGGGCGTAGGCCGCGTGGATGAAGGGATTGCAGCAGTAGGTCTTCTTGTACCTTTTGCTCGGCTTCATGTACTTTCGCGGCCCGTAATTGGTCCCGCAGAAGTAACAGCCATTGTGGTGGGCTCCGCTGCCGCTTCCATAGCAGAAGGAATTATTGGCCGCGATCCGGATGGCCCAGGCGACAGCCGCGTCGATCTGCTCCTTTCTCGTGCTCTTCCGGCTGACTACAGTGATCGTTTTCTGCGAGGGCTTATAGGTCTCTGATCCTGTCTGCCAGACAGTGATCTTCACTTTCCCGCTCTTCTTCCTCTTCAGCACTCCCTTTGATGTGACCGAAACGACCCCCGGCCGGCTGCTCCGAAAGCGGATCTTCCTCCCGGAAGCGGAGGATGCCTTGATCCTGGCCTTCGTCTTGAGATTGGTCAGCAGGATCCTTTTCCCGGAGACCTTCAGCCCCTGCTCTTTTTTCGGTGCCATGCTCCGTATGGTCATCTTCACCTTCCCGGAAGCTGTCATCCCCCTGACTGACCCGCTCTGGACGTACACTGCGGTGCTCCCGTTTTCCGGGAGGCTCCCTGCCGGGATCGTGATCCGGAAAGCTTCCTTCTTCCCGCTGCTCCCCGCGGCGCACCAGGCGAGGACCGTGCTCCCATCGGAAGCGAAAACGGTGATCCTCTGCCCGCCCGCGGCTGAGACAGTACCTGTGATGACCGCGTCACTGCCGTTTTCCTTTGTCAGTTCCGCCTGATCCAGCCGGATCTTCGGCACGGTCAGGGCCTGGGCTTCCGGCCCGGAGAACACAGCGAAGACACAGCAGATGAGAAGAAGCAATGTCAGTCTTTTTATCTTATTCACTGCCGGATCCTTTCGCCCTTCTCCAGAAGCGGCCGCAGCAGGTGATCCCGATCAGAGTAGCGCTGGCAGCGAAGATCAGGGCTGCGAGCAGGGGAAGCTCATCTCCTGTCTTCGGGCTGGTCCCCGCGGGAGCATCCCCGTTATCTCCGTCCGGAGCATCTTCATCTTCCGATGCTCCGTCTTCTGCGCCGTCATCGTCTTCTGCGCCTTCAGAATCTGAGGGAGCATCCCCTCCGCCGGCATCCGATGGATCAGTCACCTCCGCTGTCCCCTCCGGGTCCTCTTCCCCGGTATCTCCGGTCTCTTGATCCTCTGCAAGACTTCCTTCTTCGCTTTCCTCTCCGTTCTCATCATTTCCCTCTCCAGACTCTTCAGGCTCGAATAACACTTCAACACTCAGGCTGCTGTCGATCCCCTCCAGCACCAGGCTGGCCGAGGACTCTCCGGCGATCCCTTCCATATCCTCATCTTCCAGAGGAAGATCGTTGACCAGGACCTGGCCTACGGCAAATCCCTGATCCCCCTGGAGGGCAAGGCTGATATCCTCACCCGGCGTCATCTGCATGGTGAAGTCCTCTCTGTGTCCGTTTACCGTACCGTTCTCTCCGACGAACACGATCAGCTCCGGCGCCTCCTCCGCTTCCTCTTCCGCAAAGGCAGGCGTGGCCCAGACCAGACCCGCTGCCAGGGCAAGGGCCAGGGCAAAACTGCCTGCCTTCCCCAGTCTCTTCTTCCTTTTCCCTCTTGCTTCCTTCATCTCTAATCCCTCCTTCTTATCTTCTGCGGCAGACTCTTCTGCCCATCCCTGCCATGACGGCTGCCGCTGCGGCAGAGACCGCAAAGGGCACCCAGGGGAACCGGTTTCCGGTCCCCGGAGACTTCCCCGGTCCGGGGCCTTCAAATGTGACCTGCTGGTTTTCATTGTCCGGATCAGCCTCCTCCGCCGCGGCGACCTGATTCTCCGCCTCTCCTATATCTATATCCCCCTGATACAGACTCTCGTAGACAACCGTGGTCCTTCCGGCCAGATTCGTTCCTTCCGCCCGGATGGGCACTCCGATGACGGTCTCTCCGCCATCCGCCGTGAAGGTGATCTTCCCGGTGACCTGCCCATCATTACCCTGGACCGGTCTCACATCGCTGACCCGGCCGCTGGTCCTGTATTCGGTCGTGTCCATCAGCCGGGCGATCAGGGTGTAAGTCTGCCCTGCCGCCAGATTGGTCACCGCGCACATGTCCGTAAGACTGACGCTGTCCCCAGCCTTTGCGGTATGGCTGCCCGTCGCGTCGTCCAGGCATTCCGTCCCGATCGACGGTCCGTCATTGACGACGACCAGAAGGTCTCCCTCCTCCGATCCGGCGATGTTCCTTCCATACTCATCGCAGGTGTTCAGGCGGGGATCCCCGCTGTCGTCCAGGGTGACGGAGAACCGGTAGGGCGCCTCCAGCCGGCTAAAGCCTTGCGGCGCCTCTATCTCGGTCAGGGTGTAGATCTCCCCTTCCTTCAGGCCGTGGATGGCCGCGCAGACATAGGGCGGCTGTTCCGTTTTCTCCTCCCCGTTCTCCTCTGCGGCGGCATCCTGCCCGATGACGACCGGGGCTGATGAACCGGCGGCCTGCTCTCCGCCGAATTCACCGGTCACCACCCCGTCGGTTTCCAGCAGGACCAGGTCCGGCTCTCCCTTACTGTTCTCATCGATCCGAAATCTTGCCGCCTGCCTGCCGTCGCTTCCTTCCAGCCGGAATTCAGCGCCGGGCAGGAAGGACCCGGTGATCCCGTCCACCTTGGTGAGGAGCAGGTCCACATAGGGTATGTTCCGGAACTTCACCTGTTCGGACGAGGCCTGCCCCTCTCCAGGCTTTCCTCCCAGCCAGAGGCTCCGGCCTTCTTCGATCTCCTCCTGAGTCAGTTCGTCCCCGCTTATGCGGAAGGAGAATCCCGGCAGGTCTCTGCCCTCCTCCGGATAGGGATCGGCGTAGGCGGCAGGGTCGAACCCGGTCTCTTCGATATGGTAGCTTCCCGGATAAAGGGACCCGAAATCCGCGATCCCCTCACCGTCGGTATGGACGACGATCTTCTCCATGGGCTCCGTCCCGTAGTCCGGGGTCCCCGTAAGGGTGAACTCGATGTTTTCGATCCGGCCGTCGGCGGAGGTCTTCTGCAGGCGGACCGGGATCAGGATCGGCTCGTTCTCAAAGGAGAAGAGGATGATCTCATCGCTCTCGGCCTCTACTGTTTTGGTCTGGGTCTGCGGCTGCCGGTAGCGGAGCTTCTGGTCTTCTGTCATTTCCTCTGTGACCGTGTATTCTCCCGGCTGCACATGGTTCATGACATACTGGCCGCTTTCGTCCGTCTCCCCGGTCTCCTCGCCCCGGTCCGTGGCCCCCCTGAACCGCAGATCATGAAGGGTCATCTGGCGATCTCCAGAGGTCTCCGTTACCTTCTTCGTCGCGGTCAGATGCGGAGCATCTTCTCTTTCCTCTTCCGCGATATCCCCTTCCGCCAGGAGTTCGATCTCAACGGAGCATTGGATCTTCTGGCCGGATGCTCCCCCGGCCTTGCCGTCCTCGCCGCCGCTGGCTTCGCTGTCCTCATTACCGTTGTCTTCGCCTTCACTATCACCGTTCTCTCCGGGTCCTGCCGTCACTGTGCTTTTCAGGGTGACTTCATAGCTTCCGGTCCGGCCCTCTCTGGCGGCTTCATTGATGGCGTCGATCTCCTTCTGGTTGGCGGCCTGCCATGCTCCTGCTTCCTCGCCTTCCGCAAGCTCCGCCTGGGGCTGCGCGGCCTGGACGATCTCTTCCTCTGTGATCTGCCGGCTGTTGAAGAGGAGCCAGCTGATCCTGAAGGCAAAGCCGTCGACCGGACCTCCGTCCCCTGTCCTCTTCAGGATCTTCAGCCTCTGTTTCGGCTCATACTCATTCTCCCAGTCCACTGTGATGTTCTGGCTGGATGCTCCCTTGGCCAGGGTCAGGGTCCGCGGTCCGGTCC
>CAMOZS010000011.1 GCA_946631075.1 uncultured Bacillota bacterium
TTCGGCTTCAGGGAGTAATCCATGTATTTTTCCAGGTCGTTTTCGAAGACGACTTCCTTGATGTTCAGCTCTTCCTTGATCAGGTCGGTCAGGTCCCCGATGACAGGCTCGTACTTGCCATCCACCAGGACCTCCTGCAAAGGCTGGCGGACCTTGATCTTCTCCTGCTCTCTGGTGCCGCGGCCCAGGGCGACCAGGGTCCGTACCAGGTCCATCCTCTCTTCGACCTTATCGTCGATCAGGCTCTCCTGGCAGGCCGGGAAATAGGACAGGTGGACCGACTCGCCTCCGGTCAGATTGACGTACATCTCATCGGACAGGAAGGGAGCGAAAGGCGCGATCAGCTTGGATACGCCGATCAGGATCTCATAGGTCGTCGCGTAAACAGCCTTTTTATCATCGGTCAGCTCCTCGCCCCAGAATCTGCGGCGGGCTCTGCGGATGTACCAGTTGGACAGATCTTCATTGACGAAGTTCTGGATGGCGTGGGTCGTCTTCATGTGATCGTAGTGATCCATGGAGTCGGTCACGTCTCTGATCAGGCGGTGGAACTTGGACAGGATCCAGCGGTCCAGCTCCGGCCGGTCTTCGTAGTTGACCAGCAGCTGGGAGGAATCCAGCTGGTCCTGATTGTAGTACAGCACGAAGAAGTTGTATACGTTCTTCAGTGTGCCGAAGAACTTGCCCGCCACTTCCATCAGGCCGGACTCATCGAATCTGGTCGGCGACCAGGCCGGCGAGGTGTGGAGCAGGTACCAGCGGGTAGCGTCCGCCCCGTACTTATCCAGCATCTCGAAGGGATCCACGGTGTTGCCCACGTGCTTGGACATCTTCTTGCCGTCCTTGTCCAGGATCAGGTCGTTGACCAGGACGTTGCGGTAGGGGGAGGTCCCCTTGATGAAGGTAGAGATGGCCATCAGGGAGTAGAACCAACCTCTGGTCTGGTCGATGCCTTCACAGATGAAGTCAGCCGGGAACAGCTCTTCATCGAATCTCTCCTTGTTCTCAAACGGGTAGTGCCACTGAGCGAAGGGCATTGCTCCGGAGTCGAACCAGCAGTCCATGACTTCCGGGATCCGGTGCATGGGCTTGCCGCAATGGGGACAGGTCAGGGTCACTTCATCCACATAGGGACGGTGCAGCTCGATGGTCTCATCGATGTCCTCATTGGCCTTTTCCACCAGCTCCGCCCGGCTTCCGATGCATTCCAGATGTCCGCATTCGCAGCGCCAGATGGGGATTGGTGTGCCCCAGTATCTGTTTCTGGAGATGGCCCAGTCCTTGACCTCTTCCAGCCAGTTTCCGAACCGCTTCTCTCCGACGAAGTCCGGATACCAGTTCACTTCATTGTTATTGGCGACAAGCTGATCCTTCAGCTTGCTCATGGCGATATACCAGCTGGGCTTGGCGTAGTAGACCAGAGGCGTTCCGCAGCGCCAGCAGTGGGGATAATTATGCTCCAGCTTGGCCTTGGCGAAGATCTTGTCCTCCTCGGCCAGCCACTTGATGATCTCGATGTCCAGACCGTCTTCCATGACGAAGCGGCCCTTCCAGGGGGTCTCCGTATAACGGCCGTTGCCGTCTACCGGCTGCAGGAAAGGCAGGTCGTACTTGCGTCCGCACTGGTAGTCGTCCTCACCGAAGGCAGGGGCGATATGAACGATGCCGGTACCATCCTCAACGGAAACGTAATCCATGCAGGTCACGAAGAAGCCCTTCCGGTCTGCCTGGCAGAAAGGCATCAGCTGTTCATACTCGACGTACTCCAGGTCTTTGCCCTTCATCTCTTCGAGGACCTCGTATTTGCCCTCGCCCAGAGTCTTATCGGCAAGTCCCTTGGCCACGTAGAAGACGTTACCTTCCTCGTCCCCTTCCAGCATCTTGACCTTGACGTAGTCGATGTCCGGTCCTACGGTCAGGGATACGTTGGAGGCCAAGGTCCAGGGTGTGGTGGTCCATGCCAGGAAGTACTCATCCGCGTCTTTTCTCTTGAACTTGGCCGTGATGGTGTTGACCTTCACATCCTTGTAGCCCTGAGCGACTTCGTGGGAAGCCAGCCCCGTCTCGCAGCGGGGGCAGTAGGGCAGGATCTTGTGTCCTTCATAGACCAGGCCGGCCTTGAAGAATTCCTTGATGATCCACCATCCGGTCTCGATGTAGTTGTTGTCCAGGGTGATGTAGGGGTCATCCAGGTCGCACATATAGCCCATGCGCTGGGACATCTTCTCCCACAGTCCCTTGTATGTGAATACGGAATCCTTGCACTTCTGATTGAATTCCGCGATGCCGTACTCCTCGATCTGCTGCTTGCCTTCGATGCCGAGCTGTTTCTCGACCTCGATCTCCACCGGAAGTCCGTGGGTGTCCCAGCCGGCCTTACGGTTGACCTTGAAGCCCTTCATGGTCTTGTAGCGGTTGACCGAATCCTTCAGGGTCCTGGCCATGACGTGGTGGATGCCGGGCTTGCCGTTGGCGGTCGGCGGTCCCTCATAGAATACGAACGACGGCTGGCCTTCTCTGGTGCTGACGCACTTGCCCAGAAGGTCCTCCCTGTCCCATTTCTCCGCCTGCTCTGTCTGCAGCTGGGCGATCGGTTTGTCGGATAAGTTCTTGATCATGTTTATTCCTCCAGTAAAAAAATCAACGTCCCTGACACATGTCAGGGACGATCATAAACAACCGCGGTACCACCCTGGTTACGGGACCATCATCCCGTCTCTCCATAAAGTGTCCGGCTCGGGAGTGATCTTCACGGTCCGCGTCTTCTTCCGCTCTCTCAGCCTCAGGATGGTCCATCCGTCGGAGCGGTTCTCTGTAAAGCGCCTGCGGGGCTACTGTCTCCGTCATTGCCGTATTCAGTTCATACCCTGACATTCTACCTTGCAAAGGCTGAAAAGTCAAGGGAATAAGAACCTTAATCCGGAAGAGCCATGGTGAATGTGCTTCCCTCTCCCGGAGCGCTGCTGACCCCGATCCTGCCTCCGTGGACCTGGGCGATCTCCCGGACGATGGCAAGTCCCAGCCCGGATCCGCCGCTGCTTCTTGCCGGGTCAGCCTGATAGAAGCGGTCGAAGATCCTCTCCTGCTGGTCCGGAGCTATCCCGATGCCGTCGTCGCTCACCTCCAGGAAGACCTGGCCCTCCTTCCGGTACAGTCTGACCCTGACCTTTGGATCATCCCCTCCGTAGCGGAGCCCGTTCTCCAGGAGATTGATCAGGGCCCTGCGCAAAAGCTGGTCTGATCCTTCCATATGGATCCCCTCGCCGATCTCCGTCTCCAGGTCAAGCTCGCCCGGATGGCTTATCCGGAAATCATCGCAGGTCTCCCGGACTAGGGCGGTCAGGTCCAGCTGCCCGAAGGGATACTTGTCCTGCTGCCGGTCGATCCGGTTCAGGTCCAGCATATCCTCGATCATATCGCTCATCCGGCTGCCCTGACGCTGGATCAGGCCGATCGCTTCTCTGGCCTCGTCATCGGTCAGCTGGTCCTCTTCCAGGGCCAGCTCGCACTGGGCCAGGATGGTCGCCACAGGAGTGCGAAGCTCATGGGAAACATCCGAGGTGAACTGCTTCTCCGCCTCGAAGGACCCGTCCAGCCTTTGCATCATCCCGTTGAAGGAACTGGCCAGCTGCTGGACCTCATTCCTCTCCCCCGCTCCGATATCGATCCGCTGTTTCAGGTCTCTGCCGGCGCTGATGTTCTCCGCCGCGTCGATCAGCTGGCGGATTGGCCTCAGGGACCGCTTGGTGATCAGGTAGCTGCAGATGGCCGCCAGGATGATCAGGAGGGGCAGGAGGATCAGACTGATCTGAAAGATGCTGCTCATTTCCTCCCGGTGCTGGTCCCGGTCGACCGAACCTCTCAGCCAGAGCTCGCCCCCGCCCTTGAGCTCCATCTTCTTTTCATAAACATAGAAAACATCCGGGCCGGACCGGACCGTGTGGATCTGCCCCTCCTGCATGGGGATACCGCTGCTCTCCTCCGGGATCAGGTCTTCTCCGAAAAGAAGGGTCTGCTGGTCACTGAACAGTCCGACGCCTACCCCGTCGGCCAGATCATCGAAGTCATCTTCGAATTCCAGCCATCCGTCCCGGTACTTCTGGTACTCATGGCCCTCGATCCGGTGGGGCTCCTTACCGGGAGGATAATAGCGGATCTCGTCCATGTCATTTTCTACGGTTTCCCGCAGGTCCATCTTGATCAGTTCCCTGGTCCCGGCCTGGCTGGAATAGTAAAAGACAGCATAAGACAGCCCCAGGATCACGATCAGGATCAGGATGAACCATATGGTGATTTTTGCCCGGATGGTAAGGTTCTTCATCTGCTTTCTTCCCCGCGGATCACGTATCCCCTGCCGCGAACGGTCTGGATCAGCTTCACTTCTTCTCCTTCATCGATCTTGCGGCGCAGGTAGCGGATATAGACGTCCACCACATTGGTCCCGCCTTCGTAATCGTAGTTCCATACGTGGTTCTCGATCCTCTCTCTGGAGAGGACGACCCCCTTGTTCATCATCAGATATTTCAGCATGGAGTACTCCTTGGACGACAGCTCGATGGACCGGCCAGCCCGCTTCACCTCTCCGGATGCTGTGTCCATGCTCAGGTCCGCGACCTGAAGGAGGTTGCTGCTTTCTCCGTATTTCTCTCTGGTCATGACCCGGATCCGGGCCATCAGTTCCTTGAAGGAAAAGGGCTTGATCAGGTAATCTGTCGCTCCGGCGTCCAGGCCTTTGACCCTGTCGTCGATCGAGTCTCTGGCCGTCAGGAACATGACCGGAGTGCGGTCCCCTCTCTGCCGCATCTGCCGCAGGACCTCCAGGCCGTCCGCGCCGGGCATCATGATATCCAGGATCACTCCGTCATACTCCGCCGCGTCCAGATAGGCCAGGGCCTCCTGTCCGTCAAAGCAGGCGTCCACGCTGTAGCCTTCCGCCGTCAGCTTCCTACGGATCAGTTCATTCAGATCTCTCTCATCTTCTGCGATCAGAATCCTCATGGGTCTCTTTCCTCCTGACCGTATTATAGCTTCCCCGGGGTTAAAAATATATTAGAATTCCGAATAAGTCTTCTTTTTTTTGCGCGGTTAATGTTTTTTTAATGATTTCGGGCTATACTTACCATACCGAAACGCTATCGTGTTTTGTGAAAGGGGTTTAATATGATAAAGAAGAGCAAACTGAAGCTGCCGGCGGCTCTGGTGCTGTCGCTGATGCTGATCCTGACCTTCTGTCCGGTTCCCGTCAGCGCCGCTGCTACCGACTCCTCCGGCGAACTCGACGCAGTCAAAGTGATCTTCACTGTCGCTAAGGGTAAGAACAAGGTCCAGGTCAAGGATATCGACTACGACCGCAGCGACAGGGAAGTCGAATTCGAATTCAAGAATCCGGTGAAGTACAAGAATGTCAAGGTCAAGATCACCAGAAACGGCAAGAACTACGCCAAGCGGATCACCGACAAGGATTCCCGGGATCTGGATGTCAAGGTCAAGAAGCTGACTTACGGCAAGACCTACCACTACAAGATCACAGGGATCAAAGACAGGAAAGGCAAGAAGTATGAGACGGTGAAGGGAACCTTCAAAGCAGTCGACGACTAAATTGCGAAACAAAGAGAGCGGCCCGTCAGAGCAAGATCTGACGGGCCGCTTTTTCTGTGTCTAGCACTGAAGTCTGAGTCAGATCCCGATCACATCGTCCATGGAATAGAGGCCGGCTCCCCCGTCCTCCTGCATCCGCTCATACATGTACAGGACGGCGTCGCAGGCGCCGAGGGCATAGCATCTCCAGTCGTAGGCCTCGTGGGATATCTCCATCTTCTCTCCCATGCAGCCGAAGATGACCCGGTGCTCGCTGGGGGTGTTCCCTGCCCGGACCGAATGATAGGGGATGTCCGCCAGGTCCTTGTCCGCTGCCTTCTCCGCCATCTCCTCAGCCAGCTCGATGGCCGTGCCGCTTGGAGCGTCCAGCTTGGTCTCGCTGTGCATCTCGATGACCTCGATCTTAGCCCTGGGCCCCAGCTTTTCCGCGGCGATGCCCAGGATCTTCCGCATCACGTTGACGACGAAGGATGTGTTGGCGGCCTTCATGAGGGGGATCTGCTCACCGGCGGCGAGGATCTGCTCTGTCTGTTCCTCACTGAATCCGGTCGTTCCCACGATCAGGCCCTTGCGGTGGGCCAGGCAGGCCTGCAGGACCTGCAGGGACAGTTCCACCCGGGAAAAATCGATGACCATATCGCATCCGTCGATGACCTTCTCGATATCATCGCAGACCGGGACCCCGATCTCCTGTCCCAGCCCGCAGACCAGGCCGGCATCCTTTCCGATGTAATCCCGGCCGGGAGCGCCTACTGCTCCGACCACCTCGATCTGCGGATTCTTATATGCCTCCTGGATGATCAGGCTGTCCATGGCCCCCCGGGGCGCGGTTACGACGATTTTTACCATGTTGCTTACCTCTTCCTTTCTTTAATCCTTACGGCCTTGCTTGCTTAAGGCCTTGCTTCCGGCCTTCCCTGCAGCTTACGACAGTTTCTGGTCGCTGAGGGCGATCCGGAAAAACTTCTCCAGTTCCTCCAGGGCGATCTTATCGTTGCCCGCGGCGCTGACCGTGACCCTGATCCAGGGTTCTTTTCCCCCTCCGAACCGGATCCGTTCGTTATAGGCTGACGCCAGCCGCGGGATCACCCCTTCGGCGAACCGGGTAGTCTCATAGAGTTTCATGATCAGTTTGTATCCGTTCTGGCTGATCTCCCTAACTCCCAGTCTGGAAGCCTGGGACCGGATCTTGGAGATCCGGATCAGGTTCATGGTATCCTTGGGGATATCTCCGAACCGGTCCAGCATCTCGTCGATCACATCGGACTGGGTCTGCTCATCGGTGATCATGGCGATCTTCTTGTACATCTGAAGGCGCAGGACCTCGTCCTCGATATAGTAGCGGGGGATCAGGGCCGGGATCGACAGGCTGAAGGCCGTCTCTTCCGCGGGCTGGAGGACTTCCCTGCCCTGCAGCCGGTCTACCGCTTCTTCCAGAAGCTTGCAGTAGAGCTCATAGCCTATGTTCAGCATGTGGCCGGATTGTTCTGTTCCCAGAATGTTTCCCGCTCCCCGCAGTTCCAGGTCCTTCATGGCGATACGAAAGCCCGAACCGAACTCGGTGAATTCCCGGATGGCCCGGAGCCGCTGCTCCGCGACTTCGGGCAGGTTTTTGTCCCGCCGGTACATCAGATAGGCGTAGGCCATACGGCCGGACCTTCCGACCCGTCCCCTCAGCTGATAGAGCTGGGCCAGACCGAACCGGTCGGCGTCCAGAACGATCATGGTATTGACATTGGGGATATCCATTCCCGATTCGATGATGGTCGTGGAGACCAGGACATCGAATCCGCCGCCGGCGAAGTCCATGATCAGATCTTCCAGTTCCTGCTCCTTCATCTTCCCGTGGCCGATGCCGACGGAGGCGTCCGGGACCAGGCGCTGGATCTCCGAGGCCACCCGGCCGATGGATTCCACCCGGTTATAGAGGACGTATACCTGGCCGCCTCTTCCCAGTTCCTTCTCGATGGCTTCCCGGATGACGAAATCATCCTGCTCCATCACATAGGTCTGGACCGGATAGCGATCCTCCGGCGGCTCCTCTATGGTGCTCATATCCTTGATTCCCGAAAGGGACATATGCAGAGTCCTGGGGATCGGCGTGGCGGACAGGGTCAGCACGTCCACATTGGTCCGCAGCTGTTTGATCCGCTCCTTATGGCGGACCCCGAACCGCTGCTCTTCATCGACGACCAGCAGGCCCAGGTCGTGGAAGCGGACATCCTTGGACAGGAGGCGGTGGGTGCCGATCACCAGGTCCAGCCTTCCCTCGGCCAGATCCTCCAGGATCTGCTTCTGCTGCCTGGCTGTACGGAAGCGGGACAGCATCTCCACCCGGAAGGGGAACTTTTCGAACCGGTCTTTCAGGGTGTAGTAATGCTGGTTGGCCAGCAGGGTCGTGGGGACCAGGACCGCCGCCTGTTTACCGTCGGCGACGCATTTGAACAGGGCCCTGGCCGCTACTTCCGTCTTGCCGAAGCCAACATCTCCGCAGAGGAGCCGGTCCATGGGGACCTCCCTCTCCATGTCCGCTTTGATCTCGTCGATGCACTTCAGCTGATCATCGGTCTCCGCGTAGGGGAAGCTGTTTTCGAACTCCTCCTGCCAGGCCGTGTCTTTCGAGAAGGCATAGCCTTTTTCGTGCATTCTGGCGGCAGAGACCCGGATCAGGTCCTGGGCCATATCCTCCACCGCGGCTTTGGCCCGGGCCTTGGTCAGCTTCCATTCGCCGCCGGTCAGCTTGTTCAGCTTGGGCGCGGTCCCTTCGCCTCCGATGTATTTCTGCAGGACGCCCAGCTGGTCCACCGGGATGTAGAGAAGGTCCGTTCCCGCGTACTTGACCTTAAGGTAATCCTGCTTCACTCCCTGGACGACCAGCTGCTCCACACCGATGAACTTGCCGATCCCGTGGCTCTCGTGGACCACATAATCCCCGGTCTGGACATCGGCGAAGCTCTTGATCTGCTCCCCTTTCGTCTTTGACCGTCTGGGGCGCCGGCTTCGCCGGCTTCCTCCGAAGATCTCCCCTTCCCAGATCCAGCAGGTCTTCTCATCGGCAAACTCCATGCCCGATGTGAGCCTGCCCTCCGTGATGGTGATGCTCCCGGGAGCACGCTCCGCCTTGCCGGTCACACCGGTGCTCCCCACCCTGGCCACCTTGAGATCATAGAGGCCCTCGTGGTCCAGGAACTCATCGATCTGTTTGATCCGCTCGCCGGAGCTGCAGACGATGGTCACCCGGAAGCCCCGGGTCAGATATCCTTCCAGGTCGGTCTTCAGGGCGTCCAGCCGGCCGTTATAAAAGGGGATCTGCCGGCAGTTCACCGTCCTCAGTTCCTTCAGGAAGGGGGCGTTCTTGATCGTCGAAAGGAAGGGGGTGAAAATATACCCCTCCTTCTCATACAGGCGGAAGTAGTCCCCTTCTCCGGATATGGAGTCGAAATCCGCGCCGATGCCCCGTCCCTCCGACAGGATGGCGTCGATATCCTCCGCCAGCTCCTTGCTGCCGGCAGCGATGGTCTCCAGGATCCTGGCCGGATCATCGATCATGATCAGCGGATCATCCATGTAGTCCCACAGATATTCCGTCTCCTCAAAAAAGTAGGAAGTGAACCGTTCCAGATACTGCAGATTGACCTTCTGCTCAACGTATTCCAGCAGCTGGTCCCTCCGCTCCCGCAGGCGGAAGGTCTGTTCCGTCTTCACCGCGGATGCTCCCGCTTCCTGTCCGCTCTTTTCTCTGATCTCTTCGGCTGCTTTGGTCTCCAGCTTGCGGATCTGCCGGTCGTACGCCCTGCGGATCCTCTGGCCTGCCTTTGCGAAGGTCTCCTCATCTCTGGAAAGACGGGCGCAGGGATAGATCTCTGCGGAGGAAAGAGTCTGCCTGGACCTCTGGGACTCGGGATCGAAGGTACGGATGGAATCGATCTCCGTATCGAAGAGCTCGATCCGGCAGGGGTAGTCGCTGTCCGGCGGGAAGATATCGATTATCCCGCCCCGGACGCTGTATTCTCCCCTAGTCTCGATGGCCGGGACCCGTTCGTATCCCATTGCCGTAAGCTCCTCCCGGACCGAAGCGATGTCGATGTCTTCACCGGTCTTCAGGCGGATGATATGCCTGGTGTAGACCTGCCTGGGAGGCAGCCTGCGGATGGCCGCGCTGACCGGAGCGATGACCGTACAGGAAATACCGGATGTCACGGCCTTATAGACCCTCATCCGTTCCATCAGTTCGTCATTGCTTCTGGCCTCGAATGCGATCATCCGGGCGTCTTCTTCGGGCAGGACCAGGACCGGCCCTTCGATCCCCATCTGCTCATGAAAAAAAGAAAGGTCCGTCGCCAGTCGTTTCGCCCTTGTGTAGGTCGGTACGACGATCAGGCTCTGGCCTCCTCTTTCCCCGGTCAGCTTCGCTGCCAGCGGCGCGACCCTGCTTTCGGACGCGCCGGTTATGTTGATCATTCCGTTTTTTTGTTCCATTGGTTCATTGCGTTATCGATGCCGTCTGTCAGGATCGCGCAGGCAGCCTCTGCTGCCCGGTCTAATGCTCCGGACAGCAGCTGCTGATCTTTCTTGCTTATCTCATCCAGGACGAAATCCTTCCAGTCTTCGCCGCCGCTGGCGCCGATCCCGACGCGGATCCTGGGAAAGTCCTGTGTCTGCACATGGGCGAGCACGGATTTCATGCCGTTGTGACTTCCCGCCCCGCCCTTCTTGCGGATGCGGATGGTCCCCGTCGGCAGATCCATATCATCGTAGATCACGATCAGATGCTCCGGCTCCACATCGTAGTAGCGGATGATCTGACCCAGCGACTGGCCGCTGTTGTTCATGTAGGTCTGTGGCTTGACCAGGAGCACCCTGGTCCCTCCGATCCTGCCGTCTCCGGTCAGGGCCTGGTGTTTCAGGCGTTTCACGGGGATCCCGTATTTGTCGGCGATCCGGTCGATGACCTGAAAGCCCATATTGTGTCTGGTCTTCTCATAGGCCCGGCCGGGATTTCCCAGTCCAGCGATAACGTACATTCCTTCGTTTCCCCGCGCCGCGCGCTTAATCAAAGAGCTTACTGACAGAGCCATTGGTGTGGATCCGGTTGATCGCTTCCGCGAACAGGGGGCCGACGGACAGTACCTTCATCTTCGGGAGCATCTTCTCCTCAGGGATGGGCATGGTGTTCAGGAGCACCAGTTCCTCGATGGCGGACTTGTCGATCCTCTCGATGGCGGGTCCGGAGAGAACGGCGTGGGTCGCGCAGGCGCGGACGCTCTTCGCTCCCAGATCCTTCAGGGCGTTGGCCGCGTTGGTGATGGTCCCCGCCGTGTCGATCATGTCGTCGACCAGGATGCAGTTCTTGTCCTTGATGTCGCCGATGATGTTCATGATCTCGCTCTTGTTGGGCTCCGGTCTTCTCTTATCCACGATGGCGATCGGGCATCCCAGAGGCTCTGCCATGCTCCGCGCCCGCGGAACGCTGCCGTGGTCCGGAGAAACGATGACCAGATCCTTGGGATCTTCACTCACGAAATAGTTTCTCAGCAGGGGAAGACCTACCAGGTGATCCACCGGAATGGTGAAATACCCCTGGATCTGCGCCGCGTGCAGGTCCATGGTCACGACCCGGTCTGCTCCGGCGGCTACCAGCATATCCGCCACCAGCTTGGCTGTGATCGGATCTCTTGCCTTGGCCTTACGGTCCTGTCTGGCGTATCCGTAATAAGGCATGACCGCGCTGATCCTGCCGGCCGACGCCCGCTTCATGGAGTCGATCATGATCAGCAGTTCCATCAGATTGTCGTTGACCGGGGAGCATGTGGACTGGATGATGAAACAGTCACATCCTCTGACCGATTCGCCCAGACTGACGGAGATTTCTCCATCGCTGAACTTGGATACTTTCGCGTCGCCGAGGGGCTTTCCTATGATGGAGGAAATCTCCTCAGCCAGCTCCGGGTGAGAGTTTGCCGCAAAGATCTTGTAGTTTGCAAATACGCCGTTTTTCATTAGATTCTCCTTTCGGTCTTCATATGTACTGTTCAAGAACTACCGGTCCAGATCCAGGATCATTTCTCCGACCCTGTAGATGTCTCCTGCTCCCATGGTCAGAATCAGGTCGCCTTCCTCCGCCTTATCGTAGACGAACCGGGCGATGTCCTCAAAGTTCTCGAAAAAGTATACGTCTTTATCGGGGTCGTGCTCCCGCAGCCGCTCCATCAGTGTTCTGGAGCTGATCTTATAGATGTTCTTCTCTCTGGCCGCGTAGATCTCCGCCAGTACGATCCGGTCTGCGTTATCGAAGCTGCCCGCGAATTCGTCCATCAGCGCCATGGTCCTTGTATAGGTATGGGGCTGGAAGAGGCACCAGAGGTGATTATGCTTCATGTTCTTGATGGCGGCCAGGGTAGCCTTGATCTCTGTCGGATGATGAGCGTAGTCGTCAATGATCCTGATGTCTCCCGAGATCTTGCCCAACACATCGAAGCGGCGGTGGATCCCCCGGTATTCATGGAGAGTCGATACGATCTGGTCGATCTCGACTCCCAGGATGTGGCAGCATGCAAAGGCTGCCAGTGAGTTCAGTATATTATGCTCTCCCGGAACGGAAAGATTGATCCTGCAGAGCTTCTCTCCCTGATGATATACATCGAATCCGGGCATCCCTTCGTTATCGAAGGAAATATTGGAAGCGTAGTAGTCGCTGCCCGTGCTGAATCCGAAGGTCACCGCGTTGGGCAGGCCCTCGATGACGCTGTGGACGAAGGGATTGGCATCGTAGGCGATCACGGTCCCGTTTGCCGGCACCAGGCTGGCGAAGCGGTCGAAAGATCTGGCGATATGCTCCACGTCCTTGAAATAATCCAGATGATCGGAATCGATATTGAGGATGATCTCGATGTTGGGCTTGAGCTCCAGGAAGCTGTCCCTGTACTCGCAGGCCTCGGTGACGAAGAAGTCCTTGCCGCCTACATAGAAGTTTCCTCCGATCTCATCGAGATTGCCTCCGACGGAAATGGTCGGGTCCTTTCCCGCGTGTTTGAGGATCAGCGAGATCATGGCCGTCGTCGTCGTCTTGCCGTGGGTCCCCGAAATGGCGATGCTGCTGGTGTATTCCTCCATCAGCGCTCCCAGAGCCTGGGCCCTGGTGATGGTCGGGATCCCCAGTTCCTTGGCTCTGGCCAGTTCCGGATTGTCATCTCCGACAGCGACCGTATATACAACAAGATCGGCGCCCTCAACGTTCTCCGCCCGGTGTCCCAGGCTGATCTTCGCGCCGTCGCCGACCAGCTTTTCCGTAATATCACTTTCACGCATATCCGAGCCCGAAACATTGTGTCCCCGGCTGAGAAGGATCTCCGCAATTCCGGATAAGCCGATCCCTCCGATCCCGATGCAGTGTATGTTCTTATATTCAGACAAATTCATGATTTGTATCCTTTCAGGTCTGTACTTCCCCCGTTCCCCTTTACGATGGATTACAGTATACCATATTTTCAAGCCCTGTGTCATAAACCACTTTCGTTTGGGAAAAAAAACTTCCTTTCGGCTTCTTTCGGCCTTTTGGGGGACGTTAGAAATTTAACATTCATTTTTTTAGTATAATTAGCTTGTTAACTTTATCTTATTAGTGTATAATCACTTTATATTTTATACAGGCATGAAAGGCGGTACAGTATATGGATATTACTGACGTAAGGATCCGCAAGGTTAACGATGAGGGAAAAATGAAAGCCATCGTATCAATTACCTTTGATGATGAATTTGTCGTGCACGACATCAAGATCATCGAAGGCCAGAACGGTCCGTTCATCGCAATGCCTAGCAGGAAAATGAGCGAAGGAGATTTCAGAGACATCGCTCATCCGCTGGTTTCCGAAACCAGAAACAAAATTAGAGATGCCATCTTCGAAGAATACGAAAAAGTACTGGCCCAGAAATCGGCAGAGATTGAAGCTGACTCCGCAGAATAAACAGCCGATCGAACAATATCTGAATGGTGAACACTCTAGAGAAAGAGCAGACAGGCAATCCCATCTGCTCCTTTTTTTATGCATTTTTCCCGGATCAGGTCCAGGGCTGGTTGGTGCCTCCCCAGTAGTAGAGGCCGGTCTTGGGATCTGAATATTCCTCGACCCTGCAGTTGTAGGAATCTGTGGCCGCCGCCTCGAAGGCCAGCTCCTCGATCGGCGCGCCCAGCCGGTTCCTGATGTACCATTTGGTGAACGGCGGATTCAGGATCAGCAGCGGGCCGATCACGTAGGTGGCGAAGAAATTGTTGATCCGGATCCCCTCGCCCTTCGCGTACCGGTTCATTCCCGGACCCCGCTCCGGCGTAAACAGAGCCAGGTGGTCAAGACCGGTGTCCCCCTCTTCGCAGAAGGTATGTCCGAACTGGCTCTTGAAACCGACCACGGTGATCGGTCCCTCCTCTTCGGTCCCGTCCTGTCCAGCCTTTGGGCCGGGCTCAAAGGTCCCCAGGAAAAGGCTGTTGAACCGGTTCACGGAAGACCTCCTGGCGATCCCGGGAAATACGCCCAGGCCGCGGCAGACTTCCTCGCCGTCTTCCTCGATCCTCTCGCCGAACAGCTCCATGGCGTTGCCGGTGATCAGGAAGTTGGTCCCCTTGTCGATCTGTTCCATGATCTGCTCCCGGTAAAAGCGCAGCTGGTCCAGGGCCAGGATCTGTCCGTTCTCCGTCGTGGTCCCCATATAGACCAGGTCCACCGGCTCCTCGAGAAAACGGGGCCGGGTCTGCAGGGACGTATTGATCACTTCGGCATCCGGCAGGCACTCCTTCAGATAGCGGATGTTGGCCAGATCTCCGTAGAGATTGCATATCTCAGGAAATAATACTTCTATCTTCATTCGATCTCGCTCCTTCCCGCAGCCTTCTCACGGATCTGCTCCCGCACTTTTTCCGCCACCTGATCCGCCAGATCGATGGAATCGGTGCCGTACAGAATGTAGATATCCTCTCCCGGATACAGGCGCAGGGCGCCGGGGGCGTCGGTCTCATCGTGGACGAAGGAGATCCGCTCGTCTTCGATCCCGGCGAATTTCAGGCGCAGATAATAATCCTTGGCTCTGGGGCCGGTCACGACGATGTTCCTGATATTGTCCTTATTCAGGAATTCGAAGTCGCAGTCGTAGAGCCAGCAGGTGTTCTCCGACCATACCGCCGCGTCGCTGAGATTGTTCATCATCATGATCAGTTCCTTGTCGCCGGGAAGTCCGGAGACGTAGTCGAAGGCCCGGGAGGATCCCAGGGCGTTCCTGTCCTTTGACATCTGCCGGATGATGCGGTAGCCGCCGACCTCGTCGACATTGAAACGGCTCTTGACGATCTCCGTCTGATCCAAAAGCTGGCTGATCCGTTCGGGAGCATAGCCCAGCTCGCTGAGATAAGCCGTCACCGCCAGCACGTTGTAGATATTGAAAACACTTTCATTGAGCAAACGGAAGCCGTGCTCCCACTTGTCCCCGCAGCGGACATCCATCCGCATCCCTTCGGTATCGATGCTCCTGCCTTCATAATCCAGATCCGGGGAATGGAAGCCGCACTCGGGGCAGAAAGCTCTGCCGATGTGATGGTATCTGCGGTTGGTGTACTGGAGGATGCTGTGGCATCTGGGACAGATCTGCAGATCGTTGACCAGGTTGACGCACTCCTTCACGTCCCCTTCCATGGACTCGAATCCGAAATAGACTCTGGGGTTTGCGGGGGCGACATTGCTGGCGATCAGGTCGTCTCCGTTCAGGATCAGCCTGGTCTTGGCCGGCATGGCCCGGCTCAGCACCCGGGAGATGTACTCCGGATGCCCGTTTCGCATGATGGAATCTCTGGTCAGGTTGTTGATCAGCAGGAAGTCCGGCTCCATCATGGGAAAGACCACGCGGGAGGACCGCTCGTCGATCTCCAGAACAGCCGCGTCGCTGCGGCATCTTCCGCCCAGGCCCATATCACGGATAAAGGCTGTGGTCAGACCGGTGATGGTATTGGAGCCCTGGTTGTTGTCCAGGATCTTCTTGCCGTCCGCGGTCAGCATGCCGATCAGCAGGTTGCAGACGGTGGTCTTGCCGTTGGTCCCGGTGACCCCCAGGATCTGGCCCGGAACTTTGGCCTGACGCAGAAAATCAGGACAGATCTTCACCGCGATCCGTCCCGGGAAGTCCGTCCCTCTGTGCCCTGTCAGCTTCAGGGCGACGATGGACAGCTTGGCACACCAGAGTGCCAGATAGAATTTCAATCGTTTCATCTGAATGTCCTTATTTGTATTTGAATTCCGGAATGATCTTCTCTATGGTGGGCATGATCCCGATGCCTCCCGGGGTCTGCCCCGGCAGCTGCCAGAAGTCGTGGGCGCAGTAATTGTTGCCCTCGATGATGGCCGGACCGGTCGGCGTCACGGCGATATCCCATCCGACATAGCGCATCTGGGGAATGACCAGAGCCGCCTCTTCCGCCATCTTGATGACCTCCTTCCAATACGGGAGCACCATTCCGATCAGCGGCGTGTGGCTGTAGGGATGCTCCGTGTACTGGATGTCCGCCGTAGTATCTCCGGAGTGGGCCGGGAACATGAACTCCCCGGTCTCAAGATCGATCGGACCGTGCAGTCCGTAATTGTCGACTACCCTGCCGTTGATGCCCATCTTGAAGACGGCGTAGATGGCATGGGGAACTCCCTTGGCGTCGATCAGGGTGATCACCCGGAAGCAGTTGGTGGAGAATGGATAGATGGCGGCGATGTCCGGATGGTTCTCCACCACGTCCTCGATGGTAGCGAAGCCCTTCTCTCTGACATAGGCCGTGAAGGCTTCCGCGCTCTCGAAGTCCTTGGTCTCCAGCTTCTCGCAGCCGATACCGCAGGAGAGGTCCTTCATCTTGGCGAAGATCTTCTCCCTGGTGCTGAAGAATTTCGCGATGTCCTCGTCGGTGGCCGTCTCCAGGTCCAGGCACTCCCTGCCGATGAAGTCCTTGAATTTCTCGTTGAATTCGTTCTTGTTGTCAAAGTAGTGGGCGTAGTCGTGGTCGTTCATGAACATGATGAACTTCTTGCTGCGAAAACGGGTCATGTAAGTGTCCCGCTGCTCATGGGTCAGGTCCCACCATTCAAAAATGACATAATCGTTGTATCCCGCCTGATAGCGTTTCATGCATCTGAGGATATCAAAAAAGCAGTAGGCCTTGCTTCTGCCGGATCTCTTGCTGGCTGTATCCACTACCTTGAAGAACTTACCGAAACTGGCCTGCCGGAACACCCGCAGATAATATTGCAATTTATTGTTTTCCATGGAATCACCTTCCTGTATAAAAATACTATACAATATCTTACCACATACCCGGTCCCCGCACAATAAAAACCACAAAATACAGTGGCGGCGGATCTTCTTTCCCTCCGGGCTGTTTCTTCTTGACGGATCCTTCCAAAGGCTGTATAATCCATCATGAAGAACATTTGTTCTTTTGTCGGGAGTCCACAGCAATCAACCATGAATCTGACCGCATCGGAAGGAGGACACTCATGCCGCTTACGACAGCTGCGGAATTTCCCGGCCATACCTATATTTGTATCGATCTTAAATCCTATTACGCCTCAGTCGAATGCGTCCACCGGGGCCTGGACCCCCTGCGGGCCCGGCTTCTGGTCGCCGACGAGAGCCGGTCGGACCAGACCATCTGCCTGGCAGTATCCCCTGCCCTCAAGGCCATCGGCGTCCCTTCCCGGCCCCGCCTCTTCGAAGCCCGCCAGGCCATCCGCCGCTACGAGCTGACCCACGGGACCAGCGTCGACTATATCATCGCCCGGCCCCGCATGGCCGCCTATGAACGGATCTCCGCCGAGATCTACGGCATCTATCTGCGCTATGCCTGCGCCGACGATATCCATATCTACAGCATCGACGAATGCTTCATCGACTGCACCAGTTACCTCCATCTTTACCGCGGGCAGGCGGAGCGGGACGGGATCAGCCCGGCCCGGGCCATGGCCATGACCATCCTCCGGTCCGTGCTCGCAGATACGGGGATCACTGCTACCGTCGGGATCGGAAGCAATCTCTACCTGGCCAAGGTGGCCATGGACATCGTCGCCAAGAAGGCCCCGCCGGATGAGAACGGGGTCCGGATCGCGGAACTGGACGAACTGTCCTACCAGCTCCGGCTCTGGCAGCACCGCCCCCTCACCGATTTCTGGCAGATCGGGCGGGGCAAGGCCCGCCGGCTGGAGAAGGCCCTGATGTTCACCATGGGCGATGTCGCCGCCCGTTCCCGCCAGGACGAGGAATGGTTCTACCGGACCTTCGGCATCGACGCCGAGATCCTGATCGACCACGCCTGGGGGATCGAACCGGTGACCATGGCCGACATCAAGAGTTACCGGCCCGGCCGCTCCAGCCTTTCCAGAGGCCAGGTCCTGCCCCGGACCTATCTCTTCGGTGAGGCCCGGATCGTCCTGCGGGAGATGATCGATGAGCTCTGCATGGATATGTTCTCGAAGAATCTGCTGGCCGGGACCTTCACCTGGTGGGTCGGCTACGACTTCAAGAGTCTGGAGAAGTATCCGTCCTACTCCGGTCCCCTGAGCATGGACTTCTACGGGCGGCTGCACCCCCGCCATTCCAGCGGCACGGTCCGGCTTGCCCGGCCCTCCAACGCGGCTGCCGACATATCCCCTGCCATCCTCGCCCGCTTCGACAGCGTCTGCGACCGCAGGCTCCTCTACCGGAGGCTGTCGGTCTGCGCCGCTGACGCGTCCTTCAACGACGGGATCTTTCAGCTGGATATGTTCACCGACCGCCGGGAGGAATGGCGGCAGCAGAAGATGCAGGGAGCCATGCTCCAGGTGCGGAAGAAGTACGGGGCCAACGCCCTCTTTCGCGGCATGGACCTTCTGGAGGGGGCTACCGCGCTGGAGCGCAACGGCCAGATCGGCGGCCACAGGAAATAAAGGGAAGCGCGGTGTGCTATAATGAGAAAAACCATCGATGACAGACCGGCCGCCCGGGCCCGGGCCGGATCGGATGCCGGCGGGCCGGCC
>CAMOZS010000012.1 GCA_946631075.1 uncultured Bacillota bacterium
GACGCCGGAGTTCAGCAGTGATGTGATGGAGTATTCCTTCGATATGCAGGATACCGCAACATCCTGCTCGGTGAAGCCGACCCTGTCGGAGGCGGGCAGCGGCGGCACCATCAAAGTGTTCTGGACCAATCAGAATACCGGAGCGGCGCAGAATGCCACCCTGGCAAACAACGGATCCAGAAATCTGGCGGGATTCCGCAAGGCGGGAATGGGGTCCGGCTGCGAGTTCACCATTGAAGTCACCAAGGGAGATGAGGTCCAGACCTACGTTTTCAGGAACCGAGTCATCAGCACCCTGAAGAGCCTTTCTGCAAAGGCTGGAGACAAGGCTTTGAAGCTGGATGAGAACGTTGCAGCGACAACGAAAGACTACCATTGTGCCGTGCTGAGTACTGTGGAAGCCGTCAACGTTACCGCGGCCGGTTATCAGGACGACTACAGCATCACCATCAACGGTGCAGCTGCAGAAGGCGGCAGCGCGGAAGTGGCCCTGTCCCAGGATTAGAATGTCATTCCGATCATCGTACAGGGGCCGGAGATGGAACCCAGCCAGTACACACTGACCGTGAACCGGCTGGCACCGGCCAAGCTGACATTCGATGTCACCCCGGAGGACGCGCAGGTCTACATGGTCGACCGTTTCAAAGACAGGGTCTGGCCGAACGATGAGGACCAGTTTGAGCTTCTGAGCGGACAGGACTACACTTATTTCGTCACGATGAACGGCTATGTCGCCCAGTCCGAGACCATCAGCCTTACGGAAGACCAGACAAAGGCTATCACGCTGGAAAAGGCAGCGGCAAACGAAGGGATCGACACGACGATCCCGGCCCAGTGGAAGAATTTCCGCGGCAGCGACAGCAACATGGCCATCGTGGATCACCCGACGCCAAAATCTGCAAAGGCAACGGAATTCCACTGGGCAAAGAAGCTGGGGACCGGCTGGTCCGCTACTCCGACACCGCAGCTGATCGTTGACGGCAAAATGATCGTCATCGCCGGCAACGCGATCTATTCGCTGGATCCGGCGACAGGGGAAGAGGTCGCAAGGGGAGCGCTGGCCGCAGCGCCAAACTTCAGTTACACCCCGATGACCTATGTGGATGGAATGATCCTCTGTCCTCTGTCCGGAGGCACAGTGCAGGCTGTCAACGCGAAGACCCTGGAATCTCTGTGGATCTATAAAGACGCCAGGGGCGGACAGTCCCTTTCTCCGATCACCGTATCCAATGGATATGGTTACACCGGATTCTGGAACAGTGAGACAGCAGACGCCAATTACGCCTGCTTCTCCCTGACCGACGAAGATCCCCAGTCCCCGGCCGAGATCAAGAAACCCAGCTGGACCTACAGCAGCCCGGGCGGATTCTACTGGGCAGGCGGCATCGCAGCCGGAGATCACATCCTGATCGGGACCGATGACGGGACCAACGATGCCGATGGTACGGCCAGCATACTGGCTCTGGACGCAGAGACCGGCGAGGTCGCGGACAGAGCTGCCATCAAAGGGGACCAGAGGTCGACCATCGCCTACGATAAGGCGACCGATCGCTACTACGCGACCACAAAGGCCGGAGAACTGTTCTCCTTCGCCTTCGATCAGGAAGAAGGGGAGATCAAGGATCTCAAGTCCGTATCCTACGAAGGTATGAGTACCAGTACCCCGGTCGTTTACAAAGGGGTCGTCTACTGGGGCCACAGCGGCGGCAGCAATTTCAGCGGTAAATTCCAGATGATCGCATCAGATGCAGCAACACTGCAGCCCAAGTGGACGGCTGAACTGAAGGGATATCCCCAGTGCTCCATGCTCCTTTCCACAGCTTATGAGGAAGAAGAGGGGTACATCTACCTGTACAGCACATACAATAACAGCCCGGGCGGGATCACTCTGGTAAAGGCGAAGCCGGATGCCAGGGGGACCGAAGAGGGCGATGTCATTACAGAAGAACTATATGACGCGGAAGGATACGCTCAGTACTGCATCAGCAGCATCATCAGTGATGCGAGCGGCAACCTGTACTACAAAAACGACTCGGGCAACATCATTTCCGTCGGTGCCGTAAAGGCATCGCTGGAGACACTCTCGACAGAGGACGGTAATCCGGCCTGGGACAAGGAGTTCATCGGCTCAAAGGAAAACTATAAGCTGGTCGTAGACGCGGGAACACCGAAGGTCAGCTTCGCATTCGAACCGGCGGAAGGATGCAGCGTGGAGATCAACGGCCGTGAGGTAACGGACCGGACCTGCGATGTAGCTCTGAAGAATGGGGAAGGCCAGCTGGTCATCTCTGCAGTTTCCGGAGAGAACAAGAAGACCTACACGGTGGATATCCGCACCAGGGGCCAGGAGGCTTCTCTGGCAAATCTGATGGTCAATGAGAGCAACGCTTACGGAAGCCCCAAGGCCATGAGTCCAGCCTTTGCACCGGAAGGAAAAGACTACACCGTATACAAGGCAGGAAGCTCCAGATCCTTTGAAAACGTCTGGCCGGACGCAGCGGATCCAAATGCGGAAGTCAAGGTATTCGCCGTCTCCGGAATGAAGTCCAATGGAGTCGATCCGGAAACGAAGGAACTGAAGGTGACCGCTACCAACGGCAGCCATAAGCGTTACGCGGCATATTTTGATGGAAACACCATGAAGCTGCGGATCGAAGTGACTTCCGAATCCGGTGATATCACCAAGGAATACTTCCTGACGATCACCAAGAACAGCAGCGCGGATACAGCAGATGCCCAGGCATACTGTGACAGCATGGACCCGTCCAACTATCTGGGCGATGAAAAGGCGGCGGTACAGGCGGCCAAGACCACTCTGCAGCAGGCCATCGAATCCGGTGACGCAGCCAGCATCACAGCAGCACTGACCGCAGCAACAGAAGTCGTCAACGCAAGCACGACCATCCAGGAGACCATCGATCAGCTGAATCAGGAGATCGAGAAGGCGAAGACAGAGATCGCCGCGGCAGAGGCAGCAAACGCCAATGCGGAGAAGACGATCGAAGAAGCCCAGCAGAGGATCGATGAGGCCCAGGCTGCGATCGGCGAGGCTCAGGCAAAGATCGACGAGGCTCAGACAAGGATCAGCGAGCTGGAGGAAGCTCTTGAGGCAGAGAAGACCGCAAGGGCTGAGGCAGAACAGACGATGAGCCAGCAGCTGGAACAGACGCAGAAAGATCTGCAGGAAGCCCTGAAGAAGGCAGAAGAAGCCATTGCAAGAGCAGAGGCGCTGGAGAAGAAGAACCAGGAGGCCGAGGAAGCGAAGGCAGCTTACAAGGAGAACGTCAAAGCCGCGAAAGCCCTGGAAGTCAAGGGACTGAAGGTCAAGGCGGCCAAGGGCAAGAAGGCGAAAGTCTCCTGGCAGGCAGCAGCGACCGGAAACGGTTATGTGATCCAGTACAGCAACGCCAAGAACTTCAAGAAGGCAAAGACTATGACCGTGAAGAAACTGGCGACCAAGAAGGGAACGATCAAGAAGCTCAAAGCCAAGAAGACCTATTACGTCAGGATCTGCGCCTACACAGAAGTGCAGAATCCGCTGACCGATCAGGCCGAAAAGGTGCTGGGCAAGTGGTCCAAGGCCAAGAAGGTCAAGATCAGGAAATAACAACCTTTCGCAGACAGGGGATATTAACAGTCCCCTGTCTGTATTCCAAAGAGAAGGAGACGGGATGAAGATGAAGAAGATCACATCGAGGATACTGACTGTATTGGCGGCACTGATCCTGTCTATCGGGATGCTGCCGGCGTTCACAGGGCCGGCCCACGCATCGGATGACGGCGGCTCTGTTTATATCTCCCTGAGCAGCGACGGGAAGTTCGTCGTTTCTGATGGAGGTACGAGCGGGGTGCCCATCGGATATTTAGAGGTCCCCCTGGAGGACGTGGCGTCCGTGGACCTGGCTGACTGGAATCTTGAAAAATATGCTTACACACCCTACGGAAGTGAGGGGGCGCAGCCGGATGCAGAGAGCCCGACGCTGCTGAAGCTGTTTTTGTATCTGCTGGAGAATTATTACGGATCCGCCGGCAGCGGGACAGCTCTTACGACCAGCGGTGACCCCCATGCCTTCTTTATGAGCACCTTCTGGGGTCATGACTGCAACCTCCTGTATTACGTGAACGGGGCCTATCCCCTGTATGAGAAGGGATGGGGCGCGACTGCCGACGGGATCCTTCTGGAAGAGGGGGATTTCGTGGACGTCGCCATGTTTTCGGACTGGGGTTTCTATAACGATGATAATTCCGGATTCAACTTTTTCGCCCAGGCAGACAGCAGCCCCGAGGAAGGAGATATCACTCACTCCTATACCGCAAAGGCTGGAGAGCCGCTCACTGTACAGGTGATCCGCGGAATGGGAAACGTCGACAGCGGTGAAGATACAGCCTATACAGCAGCGGATGATCTTGACCTGCATTACGGAAGCGAGATCGATCCGGAGGCCGGCAGTGACCGCAGACTCAGCGGAGGCAAAGCTGAGATCACCTTTGACAAGCCGGGAAGATACTATGTCTGGGTCGATGGAGGGATCGGAGAACAGACCGGGAAGGCCTGCTCCAGCGCAGCAGTCGCGGTAGTGACCGTTACCGGAGAGGAGGACCCGGAGGGAGGAGATCCCCAGGAGGAAACAGAGCCGGCAGTGAAGAAACCGGCCGCGGTGACCGGGATCAGGTATAAGGCAGGAAAGAAGAAAGTCACCGTATCCTGGAGATCCGTGAAGGGCAGCTCTTTCTATCAGCTGCGGTACTCTCTCAAAAAGAACATGTCCGGGGCCAAGACGGTCAAGGTCAGCGCCGGCAAGAAAAAGACCGTTGTCAGGAAGCTGAAAAAGGGCAAAAAATATTATCTCCAGATGCGGGCCGTCACAAAGGTCGGGAAGTTGGTATATACCGGCCCCTGGAGCAAGAAAAAAGCGGTAAGAATCAGCAGATGATGATATAATTAGCCAATGGAGGACATCGATTATGAACAAGATCCTGACGGCGATCCATAGGGAGGCAGGCAAGGCCATCCTGGGCAAAGACGACATTATCCGAAAGGTCCTGACCGTGACTGTCGCGGGGGGCCATATTCTGCTGGAGGACATTCCCGGCGTAGGCAAGACGACCCTGGCCCTGGCCTTCAGCAAGGCCATGTCCCTGAAGTTCAACCGGGTCCAGTTCACCCCGGACGTAGTGCCCTCGGACATTACCGGTTTTACCGTATACAGCAAAGAATCAGGGAAGATGGTCTACCGGCCCGGAGCGGCGGCCTGCAACATCCTGCTGGCCGATGAGATCAACCGGACCTCCAGCAAGACCCAGTCATCCCTCCTGGAAGTGATGCAGGAGGGGAGCATCACCGTGGACGGCGTCACCCGCAAAGTCCCCGAGCCCTTTATCGTCATCGCCACCCAGAACCCCATAGGGACTGCCGGTACCCAGATGCTGCCGGAAGCCCAGCTGGACCGGTTCATGATACAGCTTTCCATCGGATATCCGGACGCCGACGCGGAGATCCGGATCCTCAAAGACCGGCGGCAGACCGACCCGCTGGAGACCATCCAGCCGGTGGCCAACGCGGCCCACATCCTGGCCATGCGGAAGCTGGCCAGAGAAGTATATATCGACGATAAGATCTACCGCTATGTGCGGGATCTCTGCGATAAGACGAGAAATCACCCCCTGATCCGCCTGGGCATCAGTCCCCGGGGAGCTCTGGCCCTGTGCGCCATGGCCCAGAGCTGGGCCTACATGCAGGACCGGGACTACGTCATTCCCCAGGACGTGATCGATGTCTTCCCGGACGTGGCGGTCCACCGGCTGATGCTCAGCTCCAAAGCCCACGTCCAGAATGAGACGGCCCAGACCCTGATCCGGCAGATCCTGGACCAGGTGTCCAAACCGGACGTGACCCGGTAGGAGAGGCCGGATGAAGCGGGACAGAGAAGTGCGGAATCACCGGCTGGTGTACATACTGTGTTTTCTCCTGCTCCTTCTGACCGGACTGGTCAGCGGGGGCTGGGCTCCCTGGATGGCCATGCTCTTCATGGCGGTCTACGCCGCAGCGGCCTTCGGGATAAGCCGGGCGGCCGGCCGCAGTCTGGAGGTCTCCTCCGGAAGCGGCGCCATGGTATCCAAGGGAGAGACCATGGACCTGGAGGTTCGGCTTTCCAACCGGGGGAAGCTCCCGGTTTTTTGGTGTGTCTGCCGGATCGAAGCAAAAAACATGCTGACCGGAGAGGATCAGCAGCTGCCTGTCAGCTGCAGTCTGGCGCCGGGAGGCTCCCGCACCGAAAAACTGGCCCTGACCGACCGTTACTGCGGCAAAGTCGAGATACGGCCGCGGGACCTTCGCGTCTGCGATCCCCTGCGGATCTTCGCCCAAAGGCTGGAGAGCGGAGCCTGCTGGACCGGTTACTTCGCGCCGGAGTTTTCCGGGGCGGTCATCCCCGATGTATTTCTGGATTCCTACAATATGGAAAGCTATCAGTATTCCCAGCATGAGAAGGGAAGCGATCCGGGAGAGGTCTTCGGCGTGCGGGACTACCAGGAGGGGGACAGCCTCAAGCAGATCCACTGGAAGCTGTCGGCCAAGCTGGGCAATGTGACAGTGAAGATCCCATCCTACCCGATCGAGAACAACATCCTGCTGATCCTGGACAACTTGCTGGATCCGGCGATCGAGACAGGACCGGAGGAGAGGAGCCGGCTGGTGGAGCGGTTCTATTCCCTGTCGAATGCCCTGCTGGAAAAGGACATCCCCCACAGCATCGGCTGGTATGATGTGACAGAGCAGATCTTTCAGATCAGAAGGATCACGGGGGCGGACCAGCTGCAGGAAACGATCCCGGAGGTGCTGGGCTGCGGTTTTGAAAACAGCGAGAGCTCGACCATCCTCCGCTATCTGGAGTCGATGGAGGGAAGAGGATATACCAATCATTTTCTGGTGACATCCCAGCAGGGCCGGGATGCGGACCGACTGGAGACTTACGGTGCAGTTAACGTTTTCAGAGAAACAAAAGAGCAGTAAGAGACAGAGCCTTCTCGAGGGGGCGGCGGCCGTCCTTGTGGGAGCCGCCCTGTTTCGGTTTTTTGTTTCCGCCTTCGGTCTGGGCTGGAGCCCGGCGTCCGCCTTTTCGGGAGGACCTCTGACCGGTCTTCTCAGCGCGGCCAACACCATCGCGGACCGGCTGGGCGCGGCGGACTATACCATCCTGCCCAAGTACGCGGCGGGGATGGATCCGTCGGGGGAGGCGGCGCCTCAGGGACTCTTCCTGACCATCGCCCTGGTGCTCCTGTGCGCTCTGGCCTGGCTGATCCTGTCAAGCGGGGTGCGCTGGCTCCTCCTCATTCCCCTGGTCCCGGCAGCGGCTCTTCTTCTGGGAACCAGCATCACGGGGGACGCCTGGTCTCTGACCGCCCTCTGTTTCGCTCTGGCCTGCGCTTTTGGCCTGATGGCGGACCGGACAGGAAGGGGCGGTTCCTGGTGGATCTTCGCCCTGCCTGCGGCCGCCGCGGCAGCCAGCCTTTGCATAGGCCTGGCGGTCACTCAGACCGGGGATCTGGATCAGAATCCGGTCCAGGCCAGGACCGGACCGGCCATCCAGCAGATCCTTCACAGCCGGCTGGGATCAAGCCCCCTTGGCAGCGGGGATCTGGAGGACCTGGACGGGGCGGAGCTGGTCAGCCTGCGGGGGGACGTTCAGACGGCAGCGGCTTCCATGAAGGAGGGCGGACCCGATGAGACGAAGACGGCCCTGACCCTGACCTCGGAGTCGCTGGACGCCTGGTACCTTCGGGGTTTCGTGGGGGAACAGTACGACGGCCGGCGCTGGAAGCCCCTGAGCAACGGGGCCTATTACCGGCAGAGGGATGACCTCTACTGGCTGAACCGGCAGGGCTTCGACGGCCTGTCCCAGATCATGGGAGCATCGGCGGCCTCCGGACAGAAGACAGAGGAGACCAGCATTACGATCAAGACAGAAAAGGCGGACAGGTCCCTGATCTATCTGCCTTACGAGACGGCCGGGACCCAGGCCCAGATCCCTGAGGGGACGCAGAATTACGCCGGGGCCTTCCTGAGATCGGACCGCCGGACGGGGACCTCCGGGTACACCCTTTCCTGCGGGCTGAATATGACCGGTTCCTGGACGGACCGGGTGGGCAGGCTCTACGAGGCGGAGAACAGCCGGGCCCTGCGGGACTGGTTCGTCAGCGAGAGCAATTACAACGTCTGGTGCTATGAGAATGATCTGCAGATCCCCGATGAGGCCTACGGGGCCCTCTATGAAGCCCTTGGCGATCCGGGCGATCTGAGCCGGGATCACGCCCCCTACGCCCGGGCGATCGAAGAGGTCAAGGCCTATCTTGACCGGAACTTCATCTACTCGGAGGATTTCGGTCCCCTGAAAGAGGGAGAGGATTTCGTGACCTCCTTCATGAAGCGGGGCAAAGGCTGTGACGCCCATTACGCCAGCCTGGCGGTCCTGATCTTCCGCTATTACGGCATTCCGGCAAGGTACGTCGAAGGCTATCTTCTGACCCCTGCCGATGCAAAGGCTGGGGAGGCGGCCGGAGGAACCGCATCTCTGGGATTCAGCCGCGGCCATGCCTGGACGGAGATCTACATCGACGGATTCGGCTGGGTCCCCCTGGAGCTTACGCCTCCTTATCAGGGGATCATGCCGGAAGCGGACCTGAGCCGGGGGCTGGAATCGGTCAACTACAAGAACCGGAACCAGGACCTGCCCCAGGAGGCGGAGGAAGAGCCGGAAACGGCTCCCCAGAGGACAGGAGGCGGGATCATCCGATCCATCCTGCTGATCCTGCTCATCCTTATGGCTCTGGCCCTGGCGGCCTGGCTTTTGCGCAGGCCCATACAGAAGCAGCTGGCCTGGAGAAGGTGGAAGAGGGACTTTGAGGGCCCCAATCCCCGCCGGGCGGTCTGCGCCATGTACGGATATATGAATGAGGAGAAGGTCCCCATCAGCGACCGGGCGCTGGAGCTGGGCAATATGGCGGCTTACAGCAGGATCGAGATCAGTGAGAGGGACCGGAAGGTGATGAAATATGAACTGGAGAGAGGAAAACGTGAAAAGAAACAAATGGCTAAAGAGAATCGCGGCACTTTGTCTGACCGCCTGTCTGATGCTGGCCGGAGGCTGCGGAGGAAATGACGGGGAAGCTGCTCCCGCAGAGGGGAGCCAGACCCAGGCGGAGACGGCCGCTCAGCCCCAGGCTCAGATGGCCCAGGTGGAAAAGGAGACCGCGGCTGCCCTGATCGAGGAGCTTTCTTCCGATGAGGAAGTTGGCCCGGGATATGAGTGGAGTATCATCGCCATTGCCGGATCCTCTCTGGGGGACAGCCCGGAAGCCCGGACCGTCTACCAGCGCTTCCAGGAGAATATGCGGCTTCAGATCAAGCGGACCGGAGGGGTCCTCAGCGAGGACCGGCCCACGGAGAACGCCAAGGCGGCCATCGCCCTTCACATGACCGGCATCGATCCGGCGGATGTGGAAGGCTATGACCTGCTGGATCAGCTGGAGGATGAGGACGCGGTAAAGGAACAGGGGATCAACGGGCCTATCTGGGCTCTGATCGCCTCGGCCGCAAGCGGCAGGACCCTGGATGCCGAGCCTTCCTATCTGGACGAACTGATGCAGGCCCAGAGCGAAGATGGGGCGGTCACCTATGACGGCAAGACCGGGGATGTGGACATCACCGCGATGGCGGTCCAGGCCCTGGCAGCCTTTGCAGATGAAAACGAAGACGCGGCCGGAGCTGCGGCCGCGGCCAGAGACTGGCTGGCGGGACAGCAGAAGGCGGAAGGGGACTACGGCAACGCCGAATCCACCGCCCAGGTGATCCTGGCCATCGGCTGTCTGGGAGAGGATCCTGCGGCAGCGGAAGATTTCGTTAAGGACGGGACCAGCCTTTTGGATGGGCTGATGATCTACCGGACAGATGGAGGCTTCAGCCACGAAAAGGGCGACGCGGTCAACACCATGGCGACGGAGCAGAGCCTGTGCGCCCTGGATGCCATCCGGCTGGCTGAGGAAGGCGGGACATTATACTACTAAGGAGATGAGATGAACAGGAGACGGATCTTTCTGATCGGAGCGCTGGCGCTGACGCTGCTGCTTACTGCAGGCGGCCTGTTTGTGCTGCGCGGACAGGAGGAATACGTCCCTGAGAACCGGGTCGCCCAGATGGATCCGGACCGGTCCCAGGTCTACCTTGCCGGCAGCGGATATTCCCTGAATAAGGACCAGAAGAAGGAACACCAGGAGATAGAGAAGCAGAGGCAGCAGAAACAGCAGACCAGGCTGCCTTCCCAGCAGCAGAAGCAGCAGGCCCGGGCGGCCCAGAAGGCGGAGGAAGGGCCCAAGACAGCAGGCCCCGGAGACGACGGGGGAAAGAAAGGTCCATCCCAGACCAGGCCGAGCGGTCCGACCGGCCATTCCAAACGGCCCGATCCGACCGATCCTACCAAGGTGACCACCACGAAGAAGCAGGGACCCGAAGAGGAGAACGAGAAGCTGCCCAAGATCAAGACCAGCCTGGTCAATGGGGATGTGATCAGCGGGGCCAGGGCCAGTTTCTGGGTGACGGTCACCGACTATCAGGGAAGGAACGTTCCGGTCTACTCGGTGGACGACGGATACTTCGAGGTGACCTGCAACGGGGTCACGGTCTCCAGCAACGGCTCCAGCGGAAACAAGACCAGCTTCCGGGCGGACCTGAAGGACGGAAAGAACGTCATCGTTATCACGGCTCACGACCGGGCAGGCCGGACGGCCAGCCTGACCAGGAGGATCACGGCCAACGCCTCCGGGCCGGAAGAGGTGACCGGGGTCGCTTATGTGGGGATCATAGCGCCGGTCCTGGGACTTGGAGACATCTTCGGCTGCGAGGTGGAGCTCAATGCGGGAGATTCGGCCAAGGATGCCCTGCAGAAATGCCTCAAGGCAGGCGGGATCACGCCCACCTTCAGCGGCAGCTATCTGGCGGGACTGTCCAAGCCGGGGATCGCCGCCGGAGCATATATATCGGATGATATCCGGGCGGTGATGGAGGAACTTCGCCAGACGGAGAAGGATCCTTCCAAGCAGAACCCGGACCGGATCAAAGAAAAAGATTTCTACGAATCCTCCGGCTGGATCTATCTGGTCAACGGGGAGGCCCCGGAGGTGGGGCTGAATTCCTGGCCCATGGAGGATGGAGATGAACTGCTGCTGGTCTTCTCGCTGGCAGAAGGAGTGAACGGATTATGATGGATGGATTTGCGATGACAGAGACGACAGAGATGATCATGCCGGAGAATAAACAGCGGTCCGGCAGGGCCTTGCGCTGGATCCTGCTGCTTGCGGCGGCGGTCTGCGCCCTTGCCCTGATGGCGCCTGCCGCCTTCGCTGCGGACCGGGATGTGGAATGGGGATGCTACCAGAACAGCGCCGAGAACAACGGGGTCATCGGGGATGTGCCGACGCCGGAAAGCTATCAGGAGACGGCTCTTCTGTGGGGCAAAAAAATGCTGGAAGGCTATACGGTCTCCTTCACTCCGCCTCTGATCATCGACGGCAGGCTCTATACCGCGTCCAATAAATACGTGAATGTGATCGACAAACAGACCGGCGAAGTGCTTCAGCGCAGCGAGGAACTGAAGCTGAACGTGGGTTATGCCATGAACCCCATCACCTATGACGCGGAGAGGGATCAGCTCTATGTTCCCATCATGCGGGGCAGGGTCGAATGCCTGGACGCGGACACCCTTGAGGAAAAGTGGATCTCCAAAGAGTACCGGTATTCCCAGACCCTTTCGCCCATCAGCTGCCGGGATGGTCTGGTGTACACAGGTATCTGGGAAACAGAGAAGGACGACGGGGCCTTCCTCTGTCTGGACGCGGAAACGGGTGAAGAAGTATGGACCTATGTCCCGTCTGTGGACGGAGCATCGGCCGGGGAGATCCCCCACGGCTTCTACTGGGCGGGCGCCTATGTAACGGAGGACTATGTGATCGTGGGCTCTGATGACGGAGCGGAGAATACCTTCTCGGAAGCGGAGGAGGGGGCTTATCCCCAGTCCGCTGTCGTCTACTGCTTCGACCGGCGTACCGGTGAGGTCATGGACCGGATCACCGGGATCAAGGGAGATATCCGCAGTACGGTAGTATATCATGAAGGAAATATTTATTTCGTGTCCAAGGGGGGCCGGCTCTACAAGGCGGCTCTGGGCCCGGACGGCCGGTTCGGGCAGGAATCCTTCATCCAGCTGAAAGCCGGAGGCACGGCCGAGGCCGGCTCCTCTCAGGGAGCAGACGGGGCAGCGGATGCCATGATGACCTCGACCCCGGTGGTGCATAATGGCAGGATCTATGCCGGCGCGGCAGGCGGAGGAGGACAGTTCAATGCCGATGGAGGTCATTTTTTCGCGGTGATCCGGGACGACGGGACTCTGTCTTCGGACTCTCTGATCTACACGGTGCAGATCCCGGGCTACCCCCAGGCGGCGCCCCTGCTGAAGGCAGATACGGGCAGCGCGGACGGGAAGGTCCGGCTCTACTTCACATTCAACGCCTTCCCGGGAGGGATCTACTATCTGGAGGATTCCCAGAAGGCGACAGCCAGTGACCACGAAAGCGCCCACCTGCTCTACCGGCCCGAAAAAGAAATGCAGCAGTACTGCATCAGCCCCCTGTGCTGTGACAGGGAGGGGACCTTCTATTTCAAAAATGACAGCGGCTATCTGATGGCCGTTGGCCGCAACGGGGCCTGGCTGGATGACATCGAAGTCAGCTATGAGGATGTCCCTCTGCAGTGGGAGACTCCCTTTGAGTCCGGCATTCTGAACTATACCCTGCAGGCGCCGGGAGGGGCGGATCACGCGGATATCCGCCTGTCGGTCCCTGAAGGGATGACCGCGACGGTCGGCGGGACTCCCTACACTTCGGGTAAGGTCCGGGTGCCTGTGGGCGAAGATGCCAGTGCCATCCCGGTGGTGGTCACCAGGACCGCGGAGGGCAAAAGCTGGACCAGGACCTATATCCTGAACACCAGCAGTTTGTCCAACAATGCCAATCTGGCCGGATTCGCGCTCACCGATACCAATGCCAAGCCCCAGGTGACAGATACAGAGGCCAGGAAGGTCAACGATGTGGGGATCGGCTATGATCCCGCTTTTGATGCGGGGATCACGGAATATGTCAGCCGGACCTACGGGGACAGCAAACGGTTCGTGAATATCTGGCCTCAGACGGCGGACCCCCTGGCGCAGATCCGGGTCCTGCCCTCGGCCAATGTAGGAAACAGCGGGGGAACTCAATTGGAGGAAGACGGCTCTCTTCGGATGATGAGCAACGGGCGGACCCCCGTCTACTGGGTCCAGGGAGAGCAGTCCGCGGAAGTGGACATCGAGGTCACTTCCCCCAGCGGCAAGGTCGTGAAGCTTTATCACGTGACCCTGGTTAGGAGCGACGAGCATCTGGACGTAGGCGCCACGCCGCTGGTGCTGAGTCCGGCTTCGATGAGTCTGCAAAGCGCTGGTCCGGGCCGGTCAGGCAGCATCCGGGTATCCTTCGAGAAGGAGGATGTGACGGAGAAATGCGCTTTCGAGACGACAGATCCGTCCGTTGCCACCGTCGACAGGGCGGGCAATGTCTCGGCCTTCGGGGAAGGGACCGCGGAGATCTGGGTGACCTATGACAATGGGATCCGGCGGGCAAGGACCCATGTGGAAGTGGCAGCGCCTGCCTTGGAGAAACCGGCGGCCAGCATCCAGCCGGGGACCTACGGTCAGCCTCTGCAGGTCCAGCTGCAGCAGAAGGCGGATGGCGGGCAGATCCGCTATACCATTGGGGAGGGGGATCAGGATCCGGAAGCTCCGACCACGACCACCGGAGAAGTCTATGAGGGACCGATCCCCATCGAGGGGACCCCGGGCCAGCTGACTACGGTGAAGATCCGGGCCATCGCCTGCGGCGAAGGATACCACAGGAGCCCGGTGGCAAACTATACTTACACGGTGGATCTGCGGGAGGGATCGATGCCGGAGCAGCCGGAGACAGGGGTCAGCCTTGCTCCGGACAGCGTCACCATCGCGGATGCTGAAAACGTCCTCCCAGCCTTTGCGAAGCTGCCGGCAGGAATCAGCCGGGAAGATCTGGCCCAAAGTCTGGATGGCCTGAAGGCGCAGGTGGAACTGAATAACGGAGAGGCGATAGAAACAGACATCTCCTGGGAGGATCCCGCCCTCTTCTTCTACGATCCGGATGACATGAGAGAGCAGACCTTCTTCATACAGGGACAGGCCATCCTGTCGGAGGGGACGCAGGCCCAGGGAAACAGCCTGCAGGTCTTCCTGCCGGTGACCGTTTCGGGGAAGACCATGGGGCCGGTCCGGTTCAGCCCGGCATCCGGGACCTACCACTCGGATCAGACCCTGGCCCTGACCTGCAGCGAGCCGGGAGCATCCATCTACTACACGATCACAGGGGAAGAGGAAACGCTGGCCTATTCGGCCCCCATCCTCCTGTCGACGGATGACGGGAGCCGGGAGAACTGGACGATCAAGGCCTACGCGGTCAAGAACGGTGTAGAGAGCAGACTGGCGTCCGTCAGCATCATCGTGCAGAAACCGGGGCCACCGGCGGGTCTGACTGCAGCAGTTGACGCGGCGAAGAAGAAGATCACCGTCAAGTGGACGGCCGAAAAGGGAGCAGCAGGCTATCAGGTCTTCTGGAGAAAGGCCGGCGACCAGGACTGGTCATCGAAGACGGCTGCTAAAACATCTGCTGTCATCACCGGCCTGAAGGCTGGCGGTCTCTACGAAGTCAAGTGCGCGACTCTGACCGAGGACGGCCGGACTCTGGACACGGCATCCCGCTATTGTCTGATCGCCAAGACGACATTGAAGCTGAAGGCGGGGAAGAAGTCCTTCAAGGCTTCGGTCAAAAAGGCCAAGGGGGCGACCGGCACCCAGATCCGCTACAGTCTGAAGAAAAACCTGGCCGGCGCCAAGCTGAAGAAGACTAAGAACAAGAGCCTGACGGTCAAAAAACTCAAAGCGAAGAAGGTCTATTACGTGGAGGCGGCGCCCTACAGAGTCTACGGGGGGAAGACCTGGACCGGACAGCCTTTGAAGAAGAAGGTGAAGATTAAGTAATGGAGCAGAAACTGAAAGCAAAGAGACGGCGGAGGATGGTCATCACGGCGGTCCTGATCGCGGCGGCCATCGCCCTGGCCGCGGGCCTTCTGCCCCGGATGAACGATGGACCTGCGGCCGGTACAGTCACCCTTGAGATCTCCTGCAGCGCTCTGGCTGAGGACATGAGCCTGCTGGAGGACAAGGCCCTCCGGGACTACATTCCCAAGGACGGGATCATTCTGGCGAAGACCGAATACGCCTTCCGGGAGGGGGAGACGGTCTACGACGCCCTGAAGGAGGTCTGCCGGGACCAAGACATCGCCTTCGTCAAGGACGGGTCCGGCAAACGGGTCTACGTCAGCTCCATCGGTCATCTGAAGGAGTTCGACGCGGGGAAAAACAGCGGCTGGATGTACCAGGTGAACGGGGAAAGCCCCAATGTTGGCTGCGGTCAGTATATACTGCATGACAAAGACGCTGTGGTGTGGTATTATACTGTGGACTATAAAAAAAACTGACCTGAATAAACGGTAAGGAAGAGGTGTTTATTGATGGAAAGAGAACGACTGGGAAGCCGGTTGGGCTTTATTTTGCTCAGCGCGGGATGCGCTATCGGCTGCGGTAATGTATGGAAATTCCCCTGGATGTGCGGGCAGAACGGCGGCGGAGGATTTCTGCTGATCTACCTTCTGTGCCTGCTTCTGCTGGGACTTCCGGTCATGATCATGGAGTTTTCCGTGGGGCGGGCGGCTCAGGCCAGCATCGTCGGCATGTATCAGAAGCTGGAACGTCCGGGACAGAAATGGCATATCCACGGCTACTTCGCTCTTCTGGGAAACATCGCTCTGATGGCCTTCTATACGGTGGTCACCGGATGGATGATCTACTATTTCGTCAGTTTCGTCGCGGGGAATCAGCAGACGTTGGGATTCGTCGACATGATCACCAACCCCGGGGTCAATGTCGGATACCTGGCCATCGCTGTATTTGTCGGATTCTTCATTTTGAGTTTCAATCTGCAGGGCGGCCTTGAGAGGGCGACCAAGTTCATGATGATCATCCTGATCCTTCTGATGATGATCCTGGCGGTCCGGAGCATGATCCTGCCCGGCGGCAAGGAAGGCCTGGCCTTCTACCTGGTCCCGGATTTCGGCAAGATCGACGGTTCTGTCGTCGTCGCTGCAATGAACCAGTCATTCTTCACCCTATCTCTGGGTATCGGATCCATGGCTATCTTCGGAAGCTATATCGGCAAGGAGCGGAGCCTGATGGGCGAGTCCGTCAACGTTATCCTGCTTGACCTGTTCGTCGCGATCGTTGCCGGCCTGATCATTTTCCCGGCCTGCTTCACCTACGATCTGGAAGTCGGCGCTGGTCCGTCCCTCCTGTTCGATACTATGGCGACGGTCTTCGTCAACATGGCCGGCGGTCGTTTCTGGGGAGCTCTCTTCTTCCTCTTCATGACCTTCGCGGCCCTGTCCACGGAGCTGGCGGTATTCGAAAACATCCTGGCGGCCATCCGCGAGATGACCGGATGGAAGCGGCCCAAGGCCTGCCTGGTCTGCGGCGTCGGGATCTTCCTGGTCTCCCTGACGACGGCTCTTGGCTACAGCGTGATCCACTTCCAGCCCTTCGCGGAGGGAAGCGCTTTCCTGGACTTCTGGGATTTCATCGTCAGTACCAACCTGCTGCCTCTGGGCGCCCTGATCTTCGCCCTCTTCTGCTGCTATGACAGGTTCGGCTGGGGCTGGGACAAGTTCCTGGCCGAGGCCAACGCGGGCAAAGGCATGAAGGTCCAGCAGTGGATGAAGCCGGTCTTCAAGTATCTGGTGCCGGCCGCCATCATCGTCATCTATCTGATCGGACTGACCACCTATCCCTGGAGATAAGCAAAGGCTGGACATATTGGATATATGTGAAACAGAAAACCCCCGCAGCGCGGGGGTTGTTTTCGTAATAAGACAGGGGACGGTTCTCTGTCTTACGCCTGCGGCTCTAGCGGAAGCTGAGCAGGTCGGCTACGGCTTTGCGCTTGGGGGCTTCCGGGCTCTGGGCCGGATAACCCAGGGCGATCAGAGCGGAGACGATCTGGCCTTCCGGGATATCCAGGACTTCGGCCGCCTTGGCCTCATCGAAGACGCCCATGATGACTGTGCCCAGGCCCGCGTCGTGGGCTGCCAGGCAGAAAGTCTGGGCGCAGATCCCGGCGTCATAGACTTCCCACCGGTCTTCTTTGCTGGTGGAATAGCTGCCGTCTCTTTCGAAACCGGCTCTGCCGTGGACGATGGTGGTCACGATCAGGACCGGAGCGCTTTTGATGATGTTGGTGTTGCCCTTGAATCCCAGGACGCAGTCTTCCGCGATCTTTTCCTTGATGGCCGGGTCGGTGACGGCGATGTAGCGGGTGGTCTGGGTGTTCTTCCAGGTCGGCGCGTAGGAGGCGGTCTCGACCAGGTCCTCGATCAGGTCCTTGCGGACCGGACGGTCTTCAAATTTACGGATGCTTCTTCTTGTTCTGATGCAATCGATCGTGTTCATATTATTTATCCCTCCGAAGTTTTTCTCTCTGACAGGGACATTGTATCACATTGAGCCAGCCTTTGCATGGGTATTGTGGGTGCCCCGACCGGCAGTGGATCAGTGACTTCGATGGATCGGCCCAGTTTATAAAAAAGTGTATTGCAGCAGAGCCGGGGTTAAGATTGCCTTATCCCCAGCTTTTGTGTTAGCATCAGGTATAAGAAGAAAAAAACTGATACCGGGGCCGGCCCGGGAGAAATGTGAGGGAACCATGCCAGTCTATAACAGCACCTCCAAAAAAGCGGAAGAGTTCATCAACGATGCCCAGATCAGGGCGACTCTGGCCTATGCCGAGGAGCACAGGGACGATCTGGAACTGATGGAGCAGATCCTGGAGAAGGGACGGGAGTACAAGGGCCTTTCCTATAAGGAAGCGGCGACCCTGCTGGAATGCGAGGATCCGGATATCATCCGGAAGATCTTCGCCCTGGGCAAGGAGATCAAGGAGCATTTCTACGGTAACCGGATCGTCATGTTCGCCCCGCTTTACCTTTCCAATTACTGCGTCAACGGGTGCACCTACTGTCCCTACCACATGAAGAACAAGCACATCCCGCGCAAGAAGCTGACCCAGGAGGAGATCCGGGCGGAGGTCATCGCCCTGCAGGACATGGGCCACAAGCGGCTTGCCATCGAGGCGGGGGAGCATCCGGTAGAGAACCCCATCGAATACATCCTGGAGAGCATCAAGACCATCTACAGCATCAAGCATAAGAACGGAGCCATCCGCCGG
>CAMOZS010000013.1 GCA_946631075.1 uncultured Bacillota bacterium
CTGCTCCTTAACGCAATTAACTTACTCTTCCTTGACCCCTACCGGCTCGAAGTATTCTTTACCGACACCGCATTCCGGGCAGATCCAGTTCTCCGGAAGATCCTCAAACGGGACACCGGGCGCTACGCCGCCTTCGCGGTCACCCTTCTGGGGGTTGTAAACATAGTCACAAGCCTTGCAGCAATATTTCTGTGCCATAGTATTCCTCCTGTAGAAATCCTTCATCGATCTTCTGAGATAACTTTTGACCATTGTACCGAATCGTCAGAATATTGTCAACACTTTTGCCCGCGAAGCTCTACTTCACCGGGCCGATCTCATCGAAGGGGAACAATCTGACGGCCGCCTTGCCGACCACGTCATCGCAGTCGACGAATCCCACGTCCTCGCTGCGGCTGTCGGCGCTGACGCTGCGGTGGTCGCCCATGACGAAGAGGGAATCCTCCGGCACGACCCAGGTCTTCTGATCCTCAGGATCGTATTCCTCCAGGTCCGGGTCTGTGTAGGGCTCCTCCAGCTTTTGCCCGTTGCGGTAAACGTCATGGGCATCGATGCGGATCTCATCTCCTTCGGTGCCGATCACCCTCTTGATCAGCAGTTCTCCGCCGTCGTAGTCGCTGTCCAGGACGATGATGTCCCCGTGCTCCGGTCCGTGTCCGGTGTAGGCCAGCCGGTTCAGGATCAGATAGTTCCCGTCCTGGAGGGTCGGCGTCATGGATGGCCCGCTGACGATGGTCGGTTTGATGACGAACAGAGCGCTGATCAAAATGGCGCATATGATGATTCCTGTAATGATGTCAGATTTGCTGATGTGCATTATCTTACCTCTGATTACTGCCACTCAACAGATTTTTCCTTGAGCTTGGTCCACTCCAGTTCGACCCCGGATGCGTTTGACAGCTTGTTTTCGATCTTCCGGTATTCCTTTTCGGTGATCTGTTCATCGTCATCGTAAAACTCGAATCCGGCCTCGGTTTCGACCGATTCCATGGAATAGTATTCTTCAACGTCCGCTTCATAGCCATCGGAGCCGATGCGCAAAACGGTAAAGGATTCATAGGGTCCGCCGTAGTAGGAATCGTAATTACCGTTGATATACTCCTCATAGTGATCGATGATCCGGCCGTCTCCGCAGATGGTCAGGCCATCCGAATCAGCGATCAAGTGAGGGCTTCCGGTTCCATCCAGGCCGTAGACCGCCATGCCCCCGTCCTCATTCCAGCGGAGGATCATCTCATCGGTCCCGTTGCCGTCGATATCGTGAAGGGCATAGGAGATCTCGATATCGCCGTAATCGATCTCGTTGATCTCACATAGTTTTCCCGCGAAATGTGCGCTGATGTGAGGATAGTCCTCACTTCCGGCTGCTGTCATCATCATATTCACATCATCGGACTCTTCATTTTCAATGAACTGGTAGTATTCGTTTATGACCTCCTGATAGTTTCCCATGGTTTGGGAAGTTTCGTTTCCAAGCCGGGTCAGGACCTCGTCGTAGCTGTAATTGACATTAGCCGCATCCCCGGTATCGGGAAGGACCAGTCCGTCGGTATCCTCCGCCTCGTCCCACTCACCGGGCTCCATCAGGACTGCCGTGATCTCATCGGACATCTCAGCGGCAAGCTGATCGAAGTCTGACTGGTCGATCTCCTCCCGGTCCTGATAGAAGGATCGTGGGTGTTCAGCCTGCGGATCAGCAATGAAGAATTCGCCGATGGCCTCATCCTGGGTCAGGACCCCCTGTTCATCCATCGAGTAGGAGACATATCTCAGGCTGTTCCCTTCCCCATACATTTTAGAGCAGATGATCAGGCCTTCCCCGCCTTCCTGATAGATGACCGTCCGCATCCCTCCCCCTGCCTGGGGATCATAGAAGCCCTCTGCCGAGAGTTCGTCATCGTCATCCCCCGGGAAGGGTCCCCTGAAGCTGTATTCCGCTTCCTGCGCCTTGCCGTCTCTGTAGGTGAAGATCCGGAGTCTGTTCTCGTCTGCCTGTGAGAAAAACAGGAGCTCCGGTATCCCGTCACTGTTGATATCACAGAGGGAGGCCGGTTTTTTCACCGAGGCGTAATATACTGATTCATAGGCCCTGATACTGTCCTCATTGTCCTTCAGGATATCTGCATAGGCCTCCTTCCAACCCTCATTCGCAATGTTGCCTTTTCCGGGACCTCCGAAGAGAGCCATTCCGACCAGCAGGCCTGCCGCCACAACGGCTGCCGCTGCTCCGGCGATGATCCAGCCTTTCTTCCTCGCGGGCCGTTTTTTCACAGGCTGCGGAGGCCCCATGGGAGACCGGGTCATTCTCGTCGACCCTTCATCCCCTCCCTGCAAAGGCTGGGCTCCTGCAGCTGAAGACCCGTCGGTACGGACTGACGGCTGATCGGGAATAGCCGGCTGCCGGTCCATTTCCTCGGTCAGGGCCGACTCCAGAGCCAGCCGGAATTCTTCCGCGGTCTGATACCGGTCCTCCGGCCGGAAGCTGCAGGCTTTGAGAATGACTTCTCCGGCCTTACCTGCCCCATTGCAGGGCGGGGCCATGGCAGCTCCGTTCAGCCTCTTCTCGTTGGCTTCTTCCTTGTTATTGTGATAGATGACTTCTGGGTACGGGGGAAGAAAGGGTCCCCGGTTGTTATTCAGGAACCGGTAGAGAACGACCCCAAGGGAATAGATATCCACTGTATGATCGTAAGGCAGTCCCTTGACCACCTCCGGCGCCATATAGGAGAAGGTCCCCTTCTTTGACATGCCGGCCGTGCTCTTTTCCATCTGGCGGGCTATGCCGAAATCGCCCAGCTTGTAGAAACCCTGGGCCGACCGGAAAATATTCTCCGGCTTGATATCCCGGTGGATGATCTGCTCCTTCTCGCAGGTCTCCAGGGCCTTGCAGATGTCGATCCCCATGCGGATGACATCGCCGGCAGTCACCGGCCGGGTCTGGATGTGACGCAGGAATGGGGTCAGAAGTTCCATCCGGATGCAGATCTGCCATCCGAATTCTCCGGTCAATTCGTCTACCGAATGATCTTCATAGCTGACGATGTTGCTGTTGCCCCGCAGCCTGGACATGAAGCTGATCTCATCGATGATGGACTCCACCGAGCTGCGGAAATAAGCCCACACCCGGTCATCGGTCATGACTTCGCTGCGGACGGCGTTTTCTTCAGCCTTGCTCTGAGGGATCCGGATCACCTTGAGCGCGGATTCGTAGACCCGGCCGTAGTCCTCCCTGTAGATCCTGTATACTTTTCCGAAAGAGCCTTCACCGATCAGCTCCCCGACGGTCCAGCCTTTCCATATCATGCCCCGATTCATCTTCGTCTTCCTTCTTCCGGCAGCAACAGCTTCCGGTTACAGTATACCCCATTCCGCAGCCCTGCACAACGAGCACAGTCTTTCCCGGAATGCAGACTGACATTTAGTTTCTATCTGCTTCTTATACACCGGAGGATTTGTTTTATTACACTTTCTTTTTCTGGTACAATAGGAAGCATGAGAGAGATACTATCAAGACCTGTTATTCTGATCATCATCGCGGCGGTCTGCGTCATCGGCACCGGACTGGCCATGGTCGTCTTCCTCCACGAGCCTTCGGAGCCCGACTCCCAGGCCCAGACGGAAGCAACAAGGGCTTCATCCTCTGTCCCCGAAGAGACGACTGCCGCCAAAGAGACCACCGCCCCCAGCGAGGCTGCCGGCGCAGAAAAAACCGGCTTCTCCGTCTACATCGAGACCGGACACGGGATCGAAGACAACGGGAACTGGGACGCCGGCGCGGTGTGGTCCGACGGCTCCCAGACCTATGAGGAAGCACGCCTCATGATCCCCATCGCTAAGGCCATGGCCAAATACCTGCGGCTCTCCGGCGTGGAGGTCTATACGGACGCCGATGATGACAACAATATGAATCTTGCCTATACCCTTGACTTTCTGGACTCCCATCCTGAGATCGACGCCTTCGTGAACATCCACTGCGACTGGGAGGAGGCCGGCTCAGGCACCATGCCCCTCTACCGCACTGAAGAGCAGAAGGCTCTCGCCGAGGCGCTGAACCAGGGCGTCCACGAATACATCGACATCCCCGACCGGGGCCTGGTCTACCGGGACGACCTGGATACGACCACCAGCGAGAAGGCCCACTGCCCGGCAGTCATATTCGAGACCGGATCCATCAGCGCAGACAACAAAACCCTTACCACGCAGTACGAAGACTACGGTAAGGGTCTGGCTGCCGGCATGTGCCGCTATCTGGGGATCCCGACCGGATTCTGAGAACACCCCGCCTATTTATATTGGGTCAGCAGCTTGACGTTTGCTTTTTCGTAATCGTTGAAGTTGGCCGCAGCTTCTTTATCGCCATAGCCCAGGTTATAATACCCATCCAGATTTTCATAGTAGTTCCGGTAAAGAGGAGTTTTGAATTCTCTTCCGTTCCGGGCGTAGATATCGTTGATCGCCTTCTGCAGCTGATCTTCATTCAGATACATGACTTCGCTGTCGCTCAGATAGCGCACGCTGCTGTCCGGGAAGAACTCCGGCGCGTAGGGATCGTACAGTTCTTCTTCCGTGATGTATACTTCTGCAAGGCTTGAAGCCCCATTCTGATAATTCGGCTGCCCCAGGCCGGGATCCTCATATCCCGGATCCTGGTATCCCTCGTCACCGTAGCTCCGGTCCTGGACGTTCGAATCATCGGCCGCGGCCTCCGTAGTCTCTTCTACAGTTTCCTCCGTGGTCTGCGCCTCAGTCTCTTCTTTCTCATCGTCAGCCGCTTTCATCAGGTATATGGTCCCGAAGACCAGGATCAGGACGGCAAGGCCCACGCCTACTCCGATCAGGATCCATTTCAATGTGTCATTGCGTCCGCCGGAGCCGCCCCTGAGTTCTTCCTCCTGGCCAGAGTCCCACTGATCATAGGGATCCCACTGGTCCGGCTCCTGCCAGGGCTGCTGGCGCGGGGGCTGCTGCCACTGCTGTCCGCCCTGCTGCTGTCCGCCTCCGCTCCTTGCCGGGACCGGGGCTCCGCAGTTTTCGCAAAACCTGGTCCCCGGGGCGAGCGGTGCTCCGCAGCTGGGGCAAAGGCTGATATTTGCTATCGTTCTATCATCCATTTTCGTCACTCTTTCTGATTCTTAAACATGGACCAGTAGTACTCTCCGTCCACTTCCTTATACTGCATCTTCGCTGTGCAGGTGAAGGGAGGCTGCTCCTCCCCCATGATGTTCTCGTAGACCGTATAGACGACATCGTAATACTGGCCGTCCCACTCCAGGCTGTCGATGGAGATATCGTATTCCGTTTCCCAGCCCAGGCCTCCGGTGATATAGTAATATTTCCCGTCCTCAAGATAGAACCTGGGAAGGGGTCCGTACGGGCCTTCTTCGGTCTGGGTCCCGGCAAGCTCGACCGCAGCGTCGATCTCCTCCTGAGAATAGTTGAAGATGTTTCTCATGATCCAGTCGACCTTGTCCGCGTCGTAGGCGTAAAAGGACAGGGTGCCGGCGCTCTCCGCCCAGCCCCGGGGATCCATCTCCCCGCTCCAGTTCATGTCCGGATGGGCTTCTCCCGGATAGACATCGTAATTGACGCAGGGCACGTTCCACATGACGCTCATCATCATCTTCTCTGTATCGGTCCTCATGCAGTCAAAATAGTAGTCTGGTCCCTCTCCGACCGCGCCGTTCAGGCCTTCTCCGTAAGGGATGAACCAGCGGTAGAATTCCTTCAGGGCCTCTTCATCCGGCTCAACAACCGGCTGGGTCTGCTCCTGAACGGACTCTCCTTCGCTGTCCTGCCCGGCGGCCGGCGGCGTCCCTTCATCTCCACCTCCTCCGTCCGGGGAAAAGAGCGTGTATGCCAGAAATCCCGCCATCCCGGCCAGCACAGCGACTGCCGCGATCAGGATGACCTTTTGCCGGGCTGTCATCCCGGTCCTCACGACCTCTGGCCTGGAAGGTCTCTCCTTACTGTTCGGGGGCTGCAAAGGGTCCAGCTGCCATCCGCAGCGGGGGCAGTACTTAGCCTTGTCCGATATTTTCGCTCCGCAGTGATCACAGTACATCCTAACCGCCTTTCTCCTACAGGACCCACCGGATCCCAGGGATCTTCCTGAGGACCCATGTGACCGCGAAGGAAACCACCAGGATCCCGAACACGATCAGAGCCAGCATCGCACCGCTTCCTGCCCCGAAAGGATCAAAGCCCATATAGCGGAACAGGATCCGGATGAAGGCCATATGGATCAGGTATATCCCGAAGGAACACCCGTCAAAGACCTGCAGGATCCGGGAACATGCCGCCGGGCAGGTCCAGCCTTTGCATAAGAGGGCGAAGGCGCCCAGAGTCTGGACGATGACCACCGGCGAAGCGTATCCGAACAGCTCTGCCGGCACATTGACCGACAGGCCGTATTTGGCGTAATCCAGGATCAGGATGCAGGCCGTCCCTGCGGCCAGCATGAGCAGGCCGGTCCGGGCGCTGATGGCAAGCCGCCGGGTGTAGATCATGTGCCCCGCGAACAGATAGAGGGGGTAGATGATCGACTCGCTGATATAGAATCCGATGTGGAGGCCGAAGCCTTCGATGGTCGGTATGACCGAAACGAAGAGCAGGTAGGCTCCGAGAAGATATACCAGCTCCCGGTCGCTGCAATGCTCCGTCAGCTTGCGGTAAAACGGCAGCAGGACATAGATACCGATCAGAAGATACAGGTACCACAGGTGTCCCCAGCAGCGGGCCGTGATCAGCTCCGTGAAGAACTGCAGAAGCCCGGTCAGAGTGAAGGGCTCCCCGTCCATCGCCATGTCGAAGATCCGGAAGATCAGGCAGCAGGCGACCAGGGCGATCAGGATCCGCAGCACATATCTGCCGTAGAGCTTTCGCAGGGTCAGGGTCTTTGCCGGGTCCAGCTGCAGGACGCCGGTGACCATGACGAAGAAAGGCACTGCCCACATCATGTTGTTTTCGACCATGCGGCAGGCCAGATTCTCTCCCGCTGAGATGGATCCCGCGAAATATTCATTAGCCGCGAAGACCGTATGCAGTATGACGATGCCTACGCATGCCAGGGACCGCATGGCGGACAGCTGTATGACTCTCTCAGTAGAGGAGATCTTCGGAGTCTTCAATGCATCCATCGGAGTCATCGTTTTCCATTTCCTCATCGGTCATGGGATCGGCAGCTTCCACGGTTTCTTCCGTCGCCTGATCCTGATCCGCGTCCGTTGCCGGCTCGCTTCCTCCGCAGGCGGTCATGGCTGCCATGGATCCAAGCATCATTACCGACATCAGCGCGCATAACAGTTTCTTCTTCATCTTTCTCTCCTTCTCCTTACCATTTCAGGTATTCTTTGCTGTCCATATCGTATTTGTAGGTCCCCTTGTCTCCGTAGCGGAAATCAAAGCCTGCCATGTCCTCTCCGTCGTGTTTTCGCGGATCGTAGACGTGGGGTTCATCGTCATTCGCGATCCAGATCTCAGTCCAGGCGTGGGGCCTTACCCCCTTCCAGGTGAGCGTGCCCCAGATCTGTCTGCAGTCATAGCCCAGCAGTTTGGCCATGGTGCAGAAGGTCCCCGACCAGGCCAGGCAGTTTCCTCCTCCGTTCTTGAACCCGTAGATGGCGCAGCCGGAGGTCGTGAACCCGTAATGCTCGTCAGCTCCCTCTTCGAAGCGAAGGGAAGAGGAATACTTATAGGCCGATTCCAGACTCCAGCCGTACTTGTTCAGGACATCGATCCCGTAGGCCAGGGCCAGGCCCCGGTCACCGTCGACGGTCCCTTCGCTGTTGATCCTGATCTGGCCCGGGGTTGTCCAGTCCTTTGCCAGGACGCCGGGATCCATATCCTCCCGGTCCCCTTCCTTATAAAAGTATCTGACCTTGCCTTCGATGTACTTCCAGCCGGTGGCCAGCTTGCCGTCGCCCTCACAGTAATAAGTCCTGTCCGGGCTGTCCTCGATCCAGCCCTGGCCGGCGGGCCTTCCCTTCTTGTCGAAGCAGCGGGCCATGCCGTCCACGGTCTGATATCCTTCCGCTCTGCTGCCGTCCTGCAGGACATAGAACCTGTCCGCTCCCTTTCCGTGCCAGCCGGGGCTTAAGTCCTCCTCCTCGTGAAAGGCGAGAAGGGTGACCGCGGGCAGGATGATCACCAGGGCAAATGTCAGAATTATGATCAATAACTTTTTCTTCATCTGTTTTTCTCTTTCCGGGTCACCGCCCGTCTTTGGCTACGCTTCGCAGCACTATGGTGCTGATCACGATACACACCAGGGCCATCAGCCCCATGACCCACCAGTCGGCCAGGACCGCCGGAGCGTTCCAGTCAAAATCGGTCGGTTTATCTTTTATCAGGCTCTGGAACTCCTCACTGATATTTCCCAGGTTGGCGATCCTGCAAAGGCTTTCGACCGACCATTTGCTGACGGTGACATAGGAGATCAGCTTGCTCGCTCCGTCCAGTTCGAACAGGAAACCGGAGAAAAGGAGCTGGACGATCAGCAGGAATGGCGCGATCACCATAGCCTTATCCCCTGTCTTCACGATAGAGGAAACGATCAGTCCCAGGGCCATGGCCGCAATGACCGTGATCCATACGGCCAGGATGATCTCCAGATACATCCCGCTGCTCCCGAACAGGGTCTGCAGATCCTCGTGCCAGATCTCCACCTCGCCTCCGTCCTTGAAACGGTCAAGGGCGATCAGGAAAGTCATGGACAGGAGGACCGCCTGGACGAGGGCGATGACCATCTGGACGATGACCTTGGACGCCATGTAGACCGGCAGCCGGAGGTTGGCCATGTATTCCCGCTTCAGGATGACCCTTTCCTTACAGATCTCCTGTATGGAATTGAAGAGGCCGATCCAGATAGCCGCGCAGCTCAGGGTAAACATGATCGACTTGGTCTGGTTATAGGCCAGGACTGCGATCGGCGTTTTTCCCGGATCCGGCTGAGTCGTGTTGAAAACATCAAACACATGATCCTGAGCGACGATGAAGAGGAGGAGTCCGATCACGATCGGCTCCAGCATCAGGATCAGCAGTTTTCGCTTGTCGTTGAAGATCAGCTCCGTATACCGGCTGACCAGGGTGATGAACTGGCTGACGGCGGGAACCGGCGGCCGGCGGTTTCGGATCACATCGCCCGCGGTGCCCACAGCCGGACGGTCTCCGCTGTTTTGCCGGATGAATTCCCCCTCCCAGTGCTCCGGTTTATTGGCGATGATATTGTAGATCTCCGTCAGATCATCGGTGCCAAAAAACTTCTTAGCCTCATTGACATGTCCGACGAAACAGACCCGGCCTCCCGGGCCCATGAAAATGACTTTATCGCACAGATGCAGGCTCTGGGTCGTATGGGTGACCATGACGATGGTCCGGGACTGCTCCTTGCACAGATCCCTCATGGACATCATCAGATTCTTCTCCGTTCCCGGATCCAGTCCCGAGGTGGGCTCGTCCAGGAAGAAGAGTTTGGGGTCCGCCAGCAGCTCTACCGCTATGCTGGCCCGCTTTTTCTGTCCTCCGGACATCTTGCGGATCAATGTATTCTGATGCTTCCACAGGTCCAGCGTTTGCAGGACGCTGTCGATCCTGGCCTGCACTTCGGCCGGGCTGGTATCCTTGGGCATGCGCAGCTGGGCCGTGTACTGGAGCATCTTTCGCAAAGTCAGGTTCTCGTAGATGATATCATCCTGGGGCACGTAGCCGATGATGCTCTTCAGGTACTGGAAGTTCCGCTTCAGATTGATGTTGTTGAAGAAGACCTCCCCGGAATAATTCCGGTCGAAACCGTTGAGCACGTTCATGATGGTGGACTTACCGGCTCCGCTTCCGCCGATGATGGCCACGAACTCGTTGGCGTTGATGGTCACATTCACCCGGCGCAGGATCGGTTTCTTCTTGCCCCCGCTGCCGTCCTTGACCAGCTTGTTGATGTTCCTGGCGATGATGCCGATCCCGCTGATGTGATCTTTATAAAAGATGCTGTTTCCGGAATAGACCAGTTGGAAGCCGGAGATCTGGATGACATCCTGGTTCTGCAGGATGACCGGCTGACGGACAGGCTGACCGTTCAGCAGGATCCCGTTAGTGCTTCTCTGATTAGCCAGAACATACTGTCCGTTCTGGCGGATGATGGTGGCGTGTACTCTGGACACGCTGGGGTGGGCCAGGGTGATATCGTTGCTGGCCGCCCGGCCGATGGTGATCTGGGATTTGTTCAGGTCCTTGCGGGTGATCGTTTCCGCCGGGTTCATGTATGAGAACCAGAGCAGGACCCTCTTGTCCGGATTCTGCGCGCTGCCGATCCGGATGGTGGAAAGGTCGCTCAGCTCCACCGCTTCTTCTGTATTCTTCAAAAGGCTGGTGCCCGAGGCTGAGATCACGAAGCTGCCGTTGGAACTGTGATCATCGCAATAATAGAAACTCCCCCGGTCCAGGATGATCCTCCCGTGATGAGAGGATACGAATCCTTCGGGGATCACGATATCATTTTCCTCCGCTTTACGGCCGATACTGATGACCGGTTTGCCAAATGTCCTGAAGTCGTACTGACGCATTTCGCCCCGGCTTCCGATCACGATCAGTCTGGCCTGTATATTCTGTCGCTGAGCTGCGTTCATCTGCTATTCCTCTGTTGTCTCCTCCGCATTGTCCGGGAAGTCCGGATCTGCCAGATAGTATGGGTCAAATACTCTGACTTCGTATGCGTTCGATTCCTTGGTCCCGTTTATGCCCGGATTGTAGATGATATCCGGCTGCTTTTGTTCTGTATCCCCGTTGATCCCTGTCGTCAGGAGCCCCGCGCCCCATTTGTTGCTGAAGCTGTCGGCGCTGGCCAGCCTTTTCCGGAGAAGAAGGACAGCCGCTCCGCTGTGGATGGGTTCTTCGTTGTCGTTTCTGACCTTGACCGGATATACGTCCGCGCCTTTGTTCCACCGCATCATCTCTCCGCCGGGGATCTTGTAGTCTCCAAGGGAGCCCTCCGCCACGACATCCTCTACACCCAGCCTGGCCTTGCTTCCCTTGGTCTCAGTATCATTATCCAGATGGAGCTTGGTATACATGAAATCAGTCTCTCCCGCTTCCACGTAGCCTATGGCCAGGAACTTGTCGCTGTCCTTGTACTCAGAATCAAAGTCCAGGTTGGTCAGGTATTCATCGCTGCCCTTTTTCTTCAGGTGATAGGTAAAGGCTCTGAGGGGTACAGACCCCTTGTTCTTCACTTTGATCAGGATGTCGACGCCTTCGTTCTCCATGGTCCAGCCCCGGACGTTCTCATGGGTCAGTTGGCTGAAGTTGATGTCCTTTCCCTGGATCTCGATGTCATCGGCGGTAAGAACCATCTTATTTCCCCCGGGACCATCGCCATCTCCGCCTTTGACCAGGTTCATGCCGAAAATGCCCCCGGCCAGGACCACGACCACTGCCGCGGCGATGAGGGGAATCTTCCTGTTCTTTGCCGGCTTGCTCTTTTTGACAGAGCTCCTGTAGCCGTCCGGTCCGTAATATCCGCCTCCGGCCGTACCGGCGGTGCCGGCCATACCTGCGGTCCCTGCCCTACCGGAGGTACCGGTCATACCTGCGGTCCTTGCCGTACCGGATGTACCGGTCATGCCGGCGGTCCCTGCCATACCCGTGGTTCCGGTCCACCCTCTTCTCGCGGAGCCCTCCTGCCAGGAATTCTGCCAGGTGCCCTGCCAGGTATTCTGCCGTCCGCCGGTGCCTGTTCCCGTATGATCCTGCATATCATGCAGGAGTTCGGTCTTCTCCTCTCCGGGGAAAGCCCTGCTCTGCCCGGAGGTCCTCTGCGGACCGGCTGTCGCTCCATGGCGGAGGGATCTGTTTCCTCCTTCCACTGTCTCCAGGGCGTTCAGAAAGGCTTCCGCGCTCAGGAACCGGTCTTTCGGGTCATAGGCGCAGGCGGTCATCACGATCTCGGACAGGACAGGGTTGGCCTCATGCGGGGGCTGGAATCTTTCCCCCTCCATGCGCCGGCGCAGTGCGTCCATCTTCTGGTTATAGCTCACCGGTTCCGGCGGCAGGGGCAGGAAGGGCATGCGCCTGCAGTTCAGCAGATAGTACATGACCATTCCCAGGGAATAGATATCGGCGCCTACGCCGTATTTCTCACCCTTATAGACCTCCGGCGCCATATAGGTGAAGGTCCCCTTCCGGGAAAGCTCACCGGTGCTCTTCTCTATGGAACGGGCGATACCGAAGTCGCCCAGCTTGTAATCTCCCGTATCGGATAAAAAAATATTGCCCGGTTTGATGTCGCGGTGAATGATCTTCTTCTGTTCGCAGACGATCAGGGCCTGACAGAGGTCCTTGCCCAGCTTGATCACATCGGTCTCCGTCATCGGATTGTGGAGCAGATGGTCGATCAGGGAGGTCAGAAGCTCCATCCGGATCAGGATGTCGTATCCGACTCCGTCCTCATGGCGGATGATCTGATGGTCTTCATAACTGACGATGTGGCTGTTTCCTCTCAGCTCCGACATGATCGCGTTCTCTTCCGCGATATCCTGCACCACTCCTTCATAATATGTGGCGATGGCTTCCATGCTGGTCCCGTCAGCCCTCATGGCCCGGATCTCATCATCGTTAAAGGGTACGCTCATCACTTTCAGAGCGGACCGGTACACCTTGCCGAACTCCTTTCGTTCGATCTCATATACTTCTCCGAAACTTCCGGCGCCGATCTTTTTCTTGATATACCATGCCCCGAAGATGGGTTCATATTTAGAACAGTCTGTCATTCTCTTCTCCTTAACTGAACAATCCTCACTATTCTTCAGTATATCCTACTTTTACCCTCTTTACAATCCACTCTCAAAAAGCACGATCGGGTCTCCCTTCTCGTGCTTTCTCTCATCCTTGCCCGCTGCGTCTCACAGCCGGATATCAAACTGCATGGTCCGTCCGGCAAAATCGATCCGGTCACCCGCCTGGAGCCGGATCTTGGTGCAGAAGGGCAGCTGTCTGCCGTTGACGCTGGTGGTCCGGTTCTCCGATATGTCTACGATGTAGAGGCCCTCGGTCGCGGCGACCAGAAAGGCCTGCTGGGGGCAGACTCCCGGATCCGCCAGGCAGATCTCATTGCCCGAGCCGTCCGGGCCCAAAGGCTGGCTTCCCACCCTGGTCACCGGCTTGGTCCCCAGCTTCCAGACTCCCTGTCCGTCCCGCAGCTCGTAGCCGGAGACTCTTCTGGCCGCTTCGTTATAGTTCTTGAAAAAGACCAGATGCTCCTTAGCCAGGGAAATGATGTCGTAGGCGCCGATGTCATATTCGGTGCCGGGCACGATCAGCCGGCCGTTCAGTCCCACATGATTCAGGGAATTGTTATCCGTGATGGTATAGTTGCCCCGCATCTTCCGGATGGTGGCGTGCCGCCTGCTGATGGAGTATTCTCCTTCCAGCACGTAGTCGGCCTGCATGCTGCTCCTTCCGATGGTGAACTCGTTCCTGCTGATATGGATCTTCTCCTGGGTCTTGACCCGGAGGAGAAATGTCTCCAGAGAGCCCAGCTGCAGTCCCGGGATCCCCTGGGTCAGGGTGACTGTCTCATCTTCATCGATGAAGTCCGCCATGGCCGGCGCGATAGCCTGCTCCTGATCTCTGCATCGCTGCAGACTCTCCATTTCATACAGCTTTTGTATGTAATCCTCCTCGGACCGGTACTTGCTCCGGAATATGCCCTGTACGCTGGACAGGAGCAGCTCCATGCCCTGGGACAGTTTGACGTCATCCAGGAAGAGGGACACGAAATCCTTGTTCCTCTGGACGGCGAAATTGATCTCATTCCTGCAGTTATGGGAATTGACACTTGCCTCGGTAATGGCTGCGACAAAAACGCTGCAGCCCTCCAGATGGGTGGCAATGGTCTCTGACCACTCATCGCCCGGGGTGATGCCTTCATCATACCAGACCCGAAAACCGTCTCTCTCCAGCCTTTCGATGAGGGGATAGACCCTGCTGCCGTCATCGTGGCAATAACTGATAAAGATATATGGCTGCCTTCCTCTGTAGGCTTCTGCTCTGCACCTTAATTGCACGTTCTGTTTCACTGGGTGAACTCCTGTATACGCTCCATCTCAAATGAATCCTGCAGACCCAGATCCTGAAATCTGGTCCAGATACTGTCACTGACACCGCTGATCAGCAGCGTCTTGTCTTTGTCTTCGAAAATGTGCTGGATCTTCAGGATCATATAGATCACGGAACTTGAAATGTACTTCACTCCGGTCATATCGATGGTTACATGACTGCACATCAAAGCCATGGACGTGAGTTCATCTTCCAGGTCCTGGGCCATTTCCTGAGCAAGTCTTCCCTCCGGCTCCAGTCTGGCCCGGCCGTCCGCGATCGTTTCACGGATCCGGGTAGACTCTCCCCCTTCGGTGTCCTGGAGGATCAGGAAATCGCCTTCTATCTTACGAGTGATGCTCATCTACTTCTCCTCTTCTTCTCTGCGGCGCATCTCGTTCATAAACATAGAGAATTCCTGATCTGCTCTTGCTGCTCTTACTCCGTCCAGCTCATCCAAAGACAAATGCTTTCTGGGTTTCTTCATCTTCACGGTACCCGGCACTTCATTCATGAATTTCTTATATTCCAGATACTCTCTGAATTCGTCGTCTGTGATCTTCCTCATATCTATGATCTCCTTATTTTTCCTGGCCTACGGCTTCTTTCATCATACTATACCCGGCATTTCCTGTTGTGTTACAATCTGCTGCCTCATCAGAGAATAAAATTTTCCCTTTTTTTCGATCAGATCCGCAGGCTCCCCTTCTTCGACGATCCTCCCCTGATCCAGTACGATTATTCTATCACATCTGGAAAGAGTTCGGAAGTGATGAGATACGATGACTCCCATGGGGACCGCACCCCGGATATTCTCATACAGCATGTCCTGTGTTTTCTTGTCCAGCTCGCTTTCCGCTTCATCGAGGAAGATGATCTGAGGATCGCCGATCAGGGCCCTGGCAATGAGGATCTTCTGCTTCTGCCCGGCGGAGACCGTTTCCGCCCGTTCGCTGATCAGGGTCTCGAATTCCATGGGCATGGCGGCGATGTCGTCGGTCAGCAGGGCCAATTCGGCGGCCCGCAGGATGGAGCGGTTGGTCGCTGCCGGCCGGCCGGCCATGATGTTTTCCCGGATGCTCCCGTTCAAAAGCTGATCATCCTGGAGCACGATCCCGGCCCGTGCCCGGATCCTTGCCGGATCCCTGCCGCTAACCGCGGCCCCCCTGAAATAGAGGGTCCCTTCATCGGGCTCTGCCATGCCGGACAGGATCCGCAGGAGGGTGGATTTACCGCAGCCGGATGCTCCGGCGATCCCCAGGAACTCTCCTTCGGATACAGTGCAGGAGACCTCCTCCAGGACCATCCTCCCATCGTAGGAGAAAGAGCCATGGTTGAGGATCAGGGGGCCGGCCTCTCCGGTCTCCGGTCCTTCTTCAGGGACATCCTCCTCTTCTTCTTTTTTCTCTTCTTTCGGGGCGGGGCCTCCGTCGAGATCAGCCAGCTTGAGGCTGGCCCGGATCCCCTCAAGGCAGATCAGGGCTCCCCCGGTGATCAGGACCGGGCTCTCCTCCGGACTCCAGCCATGAGCGGAGACCATCAGCATAGCCGCGGCAAATACCCCCATCCCGGTGACACACCGCAGAAGGATCCTGCCCGCGACTTCTTTTTTCCAGGCCTCCCTCTCCCGGCGTTTCTCATCTCCGACCCGGGAATAGTACTGGCGGATCACCGATTCCGTCGCCCCCGAAAGGCGGACCTTCACGATATTGGCAAGGAACTGACGCAGGCTGCGTTCCGAGTCGTTTCGGATCCTCACGGCCTTCCTTGCCGCCGGCCGGGCTGACCTTCTGCTGCTGCAGAGGATCCCTCCTCCTGCTGCCGCAAGGAGTGCCGCGGCTGCCGCCCCTTCCGGATTTCTCAAAAGGAGGGCGATCCAGAAGATCAGGGCCAGTATGAGTCCTGTCCCGGCTTCAAACAGATAGACGACCCTGTTTTCGGTCCGGTCGAAGTCCTGCAGGAGGGAAACCGCCCGGCCCCGCCGGGCTCCGCCGGGATCCCCGGTCCTGCCCGCGCAGAACACTTCTTCGAACCGCTTCCGCTGCTGCCTGCCGGCGATCTGTCCTGCCCGGGCCAGCAGCCGGCCTTCCGTCACTACCCGCAGGGCCAGAAATCCGGCCAGAAGCAGGCAGAATGCCGCAAGGGCCCATGGCCGGGACAGGAGGTATCCCGAGGCCTCCATCATAAGGATCCCGAGCAGACCTGCCGCTGCGGTCATCCCGGCGGCAAAGGCCCTGTCCCCGGGCTCAGTCATTTCCAGGATCCTTCTGCAGGCTCTGATCCGGTCCCCCGGCCCTCCCGCCCTGACGGGATCGCTTCCGGCCTCATCGGCGGCTGCCTTCTCCGGCCCGGTCCCCGAAGCGGCGCTTCGGATGGCCGCCATGGCCTCTTCTCTTTCTTTTGCCCTTGCCTGGACGCTCTTATAGATGAACAGGTCCTCTTTGATCAGGACCTTCGATACATAATGGTCGGTCAGGATCCTCACGAAGTCGGTCTCTCCGTCCGAAGAGATCGACGCCCGCTCAAGGAATTTCTTCTTCAGGGGTTTGGTGACTCCGTATTCGATCTCCTGCAGCTGGCTTTCTTCCGTAGCCTCGAACTGCAGCCGCCAGGTCACATAGTTCTCATCGGTGTAGAGAAGGCCCGGTATGGTGACCCCCGCCTCGACTTTCATCAGGTTCAGGGGACGCTGATAGATCCCGTCTTTTTCGGGGACCAGAAAGACGAAGGCCTTCCCTTTGGTGATCCGGTAGGCGTTCCTTGCGGACTGGGTCTGATAGGTCTTGCCGGTAGTCAGAGTGATCATGACTCACCTCCGTCCCCGCCCAGGCGCAGCTGCCGGTCGCATTCCTCGATCAGAAGAGGATCGTGGGTGACGATGATCAGGGTGCAGCCCCGCCTGCGGATATTGGCGATGATCCGCTCAGTCGTATCATCATCCACCGCGCTGAAGGCTTCATCCAGGATCAGGATGGTCGGATTGGTGGCCAGGGCTCTGGCGATCTCCAGCCTTTGCCTCTCTCCGCCGGAAAGGCCCGTTCCCCTTTCGCCAAGGACTGTCTCAAGGCCATCCGGCCGCTGCCGTATACAGTCCGTCACCGCCGCGTCCTCGATGGCCCTCCACAGGTCTTCCTCCGAGATGTTGGGGTTCCACATGGTGATGTTGTCCCGGATGGTCCCCTCAAAAAGCTCGGACTTCTGCTTCACCATGGCTATGCTGGCGAAGATGACCTGGTCCGGCACTTCCTCCGCCGGTTTCTCATCGTACAGGATCATCCCCTCCGTCGGGGAGAGGAGTCCTCCCAGCAGCCTGGCGAAGGTAGACTTGCCGCTGCCGGAAAGGCCGGTAACGGCCAGGGATGAGCTGACCGGCAGGTAGAGGTTTTCTTTTTCTATGATGGGCTCTCCGAAGGCGCCGTAGGAAAATGACACGTTGCGGCAGCGGATATTCCCCTGGAGTTTGCGGAACCGGTCGGCCCCGGCCTCTTCCTCCTCAGAGAAAGATCCGCCCTTCAAAGGCATGATGTCATCGACGGAAGCGGTCTCCTCGCCCGCCCGGTGGATCTTCATCACGGTCCTTGTAAGGGACTCGGCCGCGGGCACCAGGACCAGGAAAAAGACCAGCCAGGTATAGGGAGGCAGGGCCGGCTGCCAGGGGCCTCCCATGCCGATCAGGCCGGCCAGGCAACAGCCGTAGATGACAAAGCGAAGGGCGGCCGCCGTCATCCGGACCATCCGGATACGGGCCCGGATCCGGGCAGCTTCCTCCTGCTGCCGGTCCGCGTCCTCCGCGAATTTCATTCCCATGTTCAAGTTCAGGATGGTTTCCAGTTTGCCCATGCCGGACAGGACCGTCTCCGCCAGCCTGGCCAGACTGATGGAAGCCCTGGTCTCATCAAAAGCGATCCTCTTCTCCAGCCACTGCTGGGAGAGGAAGGCCAGGGCCAGGCAGATCAGGATCAGGGCCGGGGCCCCGTAGGAATAGGCTGCGGAAGCGATCAGACACAGGATCAGAGATCCGGCGGCGATCCCTCCCCTGAGGAGACTTCCCCCCGTGAACCGGCTGATCCGGTCATTTCTGCGGACCCGTTCCACCAGGTCCTCCGGAGATCTCTGTTCATAAAAAGATACGGGCATAGCAAAGAGGCGGCCGAGAAAGCGCCAGGAAAAAGCCAGATGGTTCCTGTCCTCGATCAGCCTCAGCAGGTGCTCGCATACGAGATGAGCGATCAGATAGCAGAGAAGGCAGATGGCAAAAAATCCCATCGAAAGGCTGGGCCGCCAGCCGGGTCCGGG